>NZ_JBIWAP010000013.1:0-101344 GCF_044760075.1 Kitasatospora sp. NPDC098663
CGGGCGTCGCCGACGATCGGCACGTCGGCGGGGCGGTTCTTGCCGATCTCGGCGGGGTCGATGTCCGCGTGGACGACCTTGGCGTGCGGGGCGAAGCCGTCCAGTTTGCCGGTGACGCGGTCGTCGAAGCGGGCGCCGAGGGTGAAGAGCAGGTCGGCCTTCTGCAGCGCGGTCACGGCCGGGACGGAACCGTGCATGCCGGGCATGCCCAGGTGCTGCGGGTGGCTGTCGGGGAAGGCGCCGAGCGCCATCAGGGTGGTGACCACCGGGGCGCCGGTCAGCTCGGCGAGGATCCGCAGCTCGGCGGTGGCCTGCGCCTTGATCACGCCGCCGCCGACGTACAGCACCGGGCGCTTGGCGGCCACCAGCATCTTCGCGGCCTCGCGGATCTGCTTGGCGTGCGGCTTGGTGACCGGGCGGTAGCCGGGCAGCGAGAGCTCGACCGGCCAGCGGAAGGTGGTGGTGGCCTGGAGGGCGTCCTTGGCGATGTCGACCAGGACCGGGCCGGGGCGGCCGGTGGCCGCGATGTGGAACGCCTCGGCGATCACCCGGGGGATCTCGGCGGGGTCGGTGACCAGGTAGTTGTGCTTGGTGATCGGCATGGTGATGCCGCAGATGTCCGCCTCCTGGAAGGCGTCGGTGCCGATCGCCTTGGAGGAGACCTGGCCGGTGATCGCGACGATCGGCACGGAGTCCATGTAGGCGTCGGCGATCGGGGTCACCAGGTTGGTCGCGCCCGGGCCGGAGGTGGCCATGCAGACCCCGACCCGGCCGGTGGCCTGGGCGTATCCGGTGGCGGCGTGGCCTGCGCCCTGCTCGTGCCGGACCAGGATGTGGCGCACCTTGGCCGAGTCCATCAGCGGGTCGTACGCGGGAAGGATGGCCCCGCCCGGGATGCCGAAGACGGTGTCCGCGCCCACGGCCTCCAGCGAGCGGATGAGCGACTGGGCGCCGGTCATGGTTTCGACGACGTGCTGGGGAGCGGGAGCGTGGGCGGCCGTGGCGTCCCCGCGGCGGGGGGATGCGGCGTGCTCAGTCATCTGCCTGTCTCTTCTCGGAATGTGCCGGCCCGGTGGTTGCGGGCCCCGGTGGTGCGAGGGTGGGGTCCCGGTTTCGGGCCGATCGCCGGCTCTGCCCCAATCGTCCCGCTTCCTCCCCGGAAATCGGAGCGGATCGGGCGGTCGGGACCAGGGGTCTTGCGGTGGTGGAACAGCGTCAGTGCAACAAAAAACCCCTCGTGCCAAGGGCATGCGAGGGGTGGCGCGTCGGTCTGTCACAAGCGGGGCGTGTGAGCCCGCTCAGCCGACGCGCCCGCCAAGTACGAGAATTCGGGTGCGCATGGCAACGACCCTCCTCCTGTCCGGGGGCGCGTGTCAAGCAGGTGGGATGACCGTCTCGCCATGCGGACCCGACCCTGGACCGCTCACCGCGCGGCGTTCGGGCAGGTCGGGGGCACCGTGGTGATGCACGACACGCCCCCCGCCGCCCTCCCCGCGGCCACCCGTCCGGGCCTCCGCGGCCAGGTACGCGCGCCGGGCCGAGACCGAACCGAGCGGCCTGGGCAGCGGGTAGCCCCGGCGCACCAGCGCCCGGCGCAGCCGGGTCTCGTCCAGCGGCGGCGCGAAGGCCGAACCCTGGCCCTGCCGGCAGCCCAGCTCCTGGAGCGCGGCGACCTGGCGGGGCAGATCCACCCCCTCGGCGCCGGTGACCAGACCGAGGTCGTGGCCGAGCCGCAGGGCGTGCCCGGCGAGCGTGCGGCTGAGCGCGGACTCCCCGAGGTCCTGCACCAGCGTGCGGTCCAGCTTGAGGCCGTCCAGGGGCAGCCGGGCCAGTTCGCCGAGCGAGCCGCTGCCGGCGCCGTAGCCGGCCAGCACGGTGGTCACCCCGAGCCGACGCAACGCGGCCAGCCGGCGGCCGAGTTCGTCGGCGAGCGAGTCCGGGCCCATCCGGGCCACCTCGATCACCAGTTCGCCGGGCGGCAGCCGGCTGTCGCGCAGCGCCGCGGCCACCGTCTCGTACAGGCCGGGCGAGCACAGCCGCTCGGTGGAGAGCCGGACCGCGACCGGGACGGGCGCGGGGCCGCTGCGGCTGCGACCGGACTGGCCGCGCCGGTCGGCCGCGGCCATCACCGCCTCCTGGACCAGCCAGCGGGAGAACCGGGTGGCCGCGTCGCCGTGGTCGGCCGAGCGCAGGAACTCGGCCGGGGTGAGCAGCAGGCCGCCCGCCGAGCGCCAGCGGGCCTGCGCCTCGACGCCGGTCACCGCGCCGCTGGCGAGGTCCACCACGGGCTGGTGGAGCAGGGTGAAGCCGCCCTCGCGGACGGCGGCCCGCAGCCGCTCCTCCAGTTCGGTGCGGCGCTCCAGATCGGCCCGCATCGCGGGGTTGTAGAGCACCACCCGGCCCTTGCCCTCGGACTTGGCCCGGTACATCGCGAGGTCGGCGTTGCGCATCAGCTCGTCGGTGGCCGCCCTCGGGTCGGCGGCCGGGCCGCGTTCGGGGGTGCCGAAGGCGATGCCGATGCTGGCGGCGACACCGAGTTCGGCGCCGCCGATCCAGTACGGCTCGGAGAGCGCGATCCGCAGCCGCTCGGCGAGCTCCTGGACCTGGAGCCGGCCCAGCGGGCCGCAGACCAGCGCGGCGAACTCGTCGCCGCCGAACCGGGCGACGGTGTCCCCGCAGCGGACGGCCCCCTGGAGCCGGCGGGCCGCCTGCACCAGCAGTTCGTCGCCCACCTGGTGGCCGGCCGTGTCGTTGACCGCCTTGAAGCCGTCCAGGTCGAGGAAGAGCACCGCGACCCCGGCGCCGCCCTCGCCCTGCTGGCCGCGGGCGCCGAGGGCGGCCCGCAGCCGCTGGGCGAACAGCGCCCGGTTGGGCAGGTCGGTGAGCGGGTCGTGGAAGGCGTTGTGCTGCAACTGGGCCTGCAGTATCACGCGTTCGGTCACGTCCCGGCTGTTGAGGATCAGGCCGTCGCGGTGCCGGCTGACCGTCGACTCGACGTGCAGCCACTCGCCGCCGCCGGAGCTGATCCGGCACTCCACCCGGGCGGACGGCTCGGCGGTGCCCGGGGAGCGGTGGGCGGTGAGCCGGACCCTCGCCAGGTAGCGGCGGACCTCGGCGAGCACCCGGTCCACGTCCTCCGGGTGGACCAGGTCCAGCAGGTTGCCGCCGACCAGCTCCTCCGGGTCCCGCCCGTAGACGCCGAGCGCGGCCGGGGAGACGTAGGAGAGCACGCCGTTGGCACCGGCGATCATGATGACGTCGCTGGAGCCCTGCACCAGGGAGCGGAAGTGCGCCTCCTTGTGGGCGAGTTCCTGGGCGAGCGAGAGGTTGTCGAGCAGCATCACGCCCTGGCGCAGGATGAGCGCCAGGCCGACGGTGCAGGCCGCCGCGGCCACCACCCGGTCCAACTCCCGCCCGCCGAGGGCGTTGTAGAGGATCCCGGCGGTGCACACCGCGGCGGCCGCGTACGGGGTGAGCGCGCTGAAGGTGGTGGCCACCCGGCGGCGCGGCAGGCCTCCGGCCGAGGGGTGCTCGCGCAGCGGGCGGCGCCAGCGCGGCGACCACGGCGCCCAGGCCAGCAGCAGGCTGCCGGAGAACCAGCCGGCGTCCAGCAGTTCGCCCGAGCGGTAGCTGCTGCGCAGCTCCGGGGAGGTGAACAGGGCGTCGCACAGGACGGTGACGGCCAGCGCCACCATCGCGGTGTGCACGGCCGCCCGGTTGCCGTCCCGGCCGCCGAAGCGCAGTCCGACGACCAGGCTGACCAGCAGGATGTCCAGGACCGGGTAGGCCAGGTTGAGGGCCAGCCGCAGCGGCGAGCCGGCCTCGCCGGCGGCGATCCGGCCGAGCGCCAGGCTCCAGCTGAGGGTGAACAGCGAGCCGGCGATCAGCCAGCCGTCGAGCAGCAGGCAGAGCCAGCCGGCGGCCGAGCGCGGGCGCTGGGCGAGCACCAGGACGCCGGTGATGGCGAGCGGGGAGAACAGCAGGAAGGCGTACTCGGCGAGCGAGTCCTGCGGCAGCGGGCTGCGGGCGACCAGCTCGTACCAGCCCCAGGTGCCGTTGCCGCAGGCCACCATGAGCGAGGAGAGGCCGAACAGCAGCCAGGCCGGGCGGGCGCGCCCGCCCGCCGTGCAGCCGTACACCAGGCAGGACAGCGCGGCCGCGAGCGCCGCCGCGGCCAGGCCGAAGTCGCCCATGAAGATGGAGAGTTGGAAGGATCCCCAGCCGGTGGCGGCGCCCAGGGCGTAGGCCAGGCAGAGCGTGCCGAGGACGAGTCCGGGCAGCGTCCGGCTCTCCCGGAGCCGGCCCAGCGGGCCGCGCCGGCCGGGGGCGGACGCGCAGGCCTCGGCCGCGCCGGGCGTGGACGTGTCGGGCTCGGACGCGTCGGCGGGTGGCACGCCCGGCCGTCCGGCCCCGGGCAGCACCGTATCGGTGGAGCTCACTCGGCCTCTCCCCCTCCGGCCCGGGGCCTGGCGCCCCGGCCACGGGCCACCGGCCGCGCGCCTCTTGGCCGTACGCGGTGGCCTGGCGCCCCGTCAGGACGGAGGCCCAGGGGGTGGGCGGCCTTCCGGTCACCACACCGCACCGATGTTCCCGATCGGGACCCTACACCAAATCCGTCACTCAATGACACATGCACTCAACTTAGAGTAATGGCGAGAGGGTGGGGAAATGCACCCGATTCCGGCGGATCGGCCCGGTTGGCGGCGGCGCGCGGCCGGGGGCTCACGCGGCGCGCACGGGAGCACGCGACGGCGCCCGGCGCCGGGCCCGCCCGGACCGGAGACGGTCGGGGGGCCCGGCGCCGGGCGCACGGGTCAGCGGGAGGCCCTGGCCGGACAGGGCCCAGTCCCTGCCCTAAGCCGGATCGTCCGGGAACAGCCGCAACCGGTGCGCCAGCGCCGCCGCCTCGCCCCGGCCGGTGACCGCGAGCTTGCCCAGGATGTTGGAAACGTGCACGCTCGCGGTTTTCGGAGAGATGTACAGCTCCTCCGCGATCTGCCGGTTGCTCCAGCCGCGCGCCAGCAACCGGAGCACGTCCCGCTCACGGGGGGTGAGGCCGAACGACTCCCCGGCGGGCGGGGTCGCGGTCGGCCCGGCGGCCGGCCGCGCGGCCGCCACCGGGGTCAGCGTCAGCCCGGCCCGGTCGGCCAGGCCCGCGACCTCCGCCAGCAGCGGACGGTCGCCCCGGATGGTGGCCAGTTCCCGCGCTTCGCGCAGCAGTTCGGCCCCGGCCTCGCGCCGCCCGGCCAGCACCTCGGCCTCGCCGGCCCGCAGCAGGGCGACCGCCAGCGGGTACGGCAGCCCGGTCGGCCGCAGCACGGCGACCGCCGCGGCCCAGTGCTCCGGGGTGTCGGCGGCCTCGGCGCGGGCCAGTTCGCCCTCCAGCAGCCGGGCCCAGCCGTGGTGTACCGGCGCCCGCGGCCGCAGCCGGGCCGCCCGCGCGGCGATCGCGGCCAGCGCCTCGGCCCGGCCGGGCGCGGCCTCCGGCAGGCCCCGGCTGTCCGCCTCCACCGTGGCGGCCTCGACCAGCAGCGGGTACACGTCGGACTCGTGGCCGAGCCGCCCCTCCTCCGCCAGCGCGGCGAGCAGTTCCTCCCGGGCCTCCAGCGGCCGGCCGGCGAGCGCGGCGATCCGCACCGCCAGCCGGCTGATCGGCACGCTGTGCTGGAGCTGGCCGACCCGGTTGGCCGACCGGGCCTGCGCCAGCATGGTCGCCGCGCCGGCCAGGTCCCCGCGCAGCAGCGCGAGGTCGCCGCGCATCCGGTCCAGGAACTCGGCGTGGGTGCCGGTCAGGCTGGTCAGCTCGCAGGCGTCGAGCACCTCGGCGGCCTCCCGGATCCGCCCCAGGTCGGTCAGCGCCTCGGCCAGGTTGCCGGTCAGGATGGTGCCGATGTTGCGCAGCAGGCCGTTGCCGTCCGCGTAGACCAGGCCCTCGCGGGCCAGCACCACCGCCTCCTCGGCCCGGCCCACCCCGCGCTGCATGCTGGCCAGGTTGTTGACGCCGCGCAGCAGCAGGTCGGGCACGCCCAGCCGGCGGGCCGCCTCGACCGCCCCGGCCAGTTCGGCCAGCCCGCCGTCGGCGTCGCCGTGCACGTCGTAGCGCAGACCGCCGAGCGTCATCCGGGCGTGCACCTCGACGGAGTGCGCGCCGACCTCCTGGGCGATCCGGATCGCCCGCTCGGCCAGCTCGATGTGCTCGGGGCCGGGCTTCTTGAGCATCGCCACCCCGGCGCCGAGCGCGAACACCTCGGCCTGGACGGCGGACGGCGGCAGGTGGTCGACCAGCCGGTGCGCGTGGAGGATCTCCTCGTCGTCGCCGGAGCGGCGCAGATTGCCCAGCATCCGGGCCCGGTTGATCCGGAACCAGGCCGCGCGCACCGGGTGCACGGCCTCGTCGACCAGCCGCAGCCCCCGCCTGGCGAGGCTCAGCCCGCGCTCGCGGTCGCCGCAGCGCCGGGCCGCGACCACCGCCTCGGCCAGTACGTCGACCAGCTGGATCCGGTCGCAGTCCCCGTCGGCGGTGCTGTGGTCGCAGGAGCCGGGCGGGTAGGTCTCGGCCCAGTCGTACGGGCGCAGGGTGTGCGCCAGCACCTCCTCGGAGACCATGTCCCACAGTTCCAGGGCCCGTTCCAGCATGCCCAGTTGCTCGGCGAAGGCGTTGCGGCGCCGGGCCGCCCGGGCGGCGTCCAGGGCGGTCGGCAGGGCGCGGGCCGGGTCGTGCGCGTGGTACCAGTAGTTGGCCAGCCGGGCGGGCAGGGCGTCGCAGGAGACCAGTTGCGGCTTCGCCTCCACGGCGAGCGCGAACTTGCGGTTGATCCGGTGCCGTTCACCGGGCAGCAGGTCGTCCGAGACCGCCTCGCGGACCAGCGCGTGCCGGAAGCGGTAGCCCTCGCCCTCGCCGTCCGGGCGCAGGATGTTGGCGCCGACGGCCGCCCGCAGCGCCTCGATCAGCGCCTCCTCGTCGTCGTGCAGGACGGCCGCCAGCAGGGCGTGCTCGACGTGCGAACCGCCCTCGGCGGCGATCCGCACCACCCGCTGGGCCTCCTCGTCCAGGCTCTCCACCCGGACCAGCAGGATGTCGCGCAGCGAGTCGGTGAGCCCGGCGCCGCAGCCGTCCTCGAAGGCGGTGGCCAGCTCCTCGACGAAGAACGGGTTCCCCTCGGAGCGGCGGTGGATGCGGTCCACGAGCTTCCGGTCGGGGTCGGCGGTGCCGAGGATGCCGGCCAGCTGGGCGGCGACCTCGCCGCGGCCGAACCGCTCCAGCTCCAGCCGCTGGACGGTGCGCAGCCGTTCGAGCTCGGCCAGGAAGGGGCGCAGCGGGTGGCGCCGGTGCAGGTCGTCGGAGCGGTAGGTGGCGACCAGCAGCACCCGGGACCGGTGCAGGGTGCGGACCAGGAAGGCGAGCAGTTCGCGGGTGGAGCGGTCGGACCAGTGCAGGTCCTCGACGGCGAACACGAGGGTACGCTCCGCGCCGAGCCTTTCGAACAGCCTCGCGGTGTGCTCGAACAGCCGGGCCCGGCCGTACTCGTCGTTGGGTTCGCCGTCGGCCTCGCCGAACTCGGGCAGCAGCCGGGCCAGGTGCCCCTCGCTGCCGGCCGCCGCGGCTTCCAGCTCGGCGCCCAGCGAGCGGTGCAGCCGGCGCAGCGCCGCGGCCAGCGGGGCGTACGGCAGGCCCTCGGCGCCGATCTCCAGGCAGCCGCCGAGCGTGGTGACCGCTCCCCCGGCGGCGGCCCGCTGCAGGAACTCCTCCAGCAACCGGGTCTTGCCGACGCCCGCCTCGCCGCCGATCAACACGGCCTGCGGGCTGCCGGAGCCGGCCCGGCGCAGCGCGTCGGTCAGTTCGGTGATCTCGCTGCCGCGGCCGACGAAGACGGGACTCACCGATATCTGCTGCATGGAGGCGAGCATGCCATAGCCGGAGGTGGCGGGCCGAGGGGTTATCTCCCCTGGCGAACGCCCGGAGGGGGAGGCGCTCCCCTGCTGCGCCTCCCCCTCCGAAACTCCCTCGGCACCGTCGTGGTGCCGGTCCGTCAGCATTCGCGCTGGCGCGCGGGGCGCCGCTGGAAGCGGGCGGCCACCGGACGCTGCCGCAGGCGGCGTCCCTCCTTGGCCTCCCGGACCAGGCGCTCGTGCTCGGCGCGGACGGCCAGCTCGTGGGCGTGCTGCTGGATGAGCTCGTACTCGATCACTTTCGGTTCCCCCTGTGGGTCTCACTGCGTTTCGCTGTCGAGTAAGAGCCTCCTCTCCCAGCGGGGGGTGCCGCATCGGAAGCCCTACCGATCTTCCGGGCCCCGGATGCCTTAGATCGGGGCCCGGGGAACGACAAAGGCCCGGTCTTACCTCGTTTTAGAGGTGAGACCGAGCCTTAGGCCTTACTTAGAGGGCCTTAGGTGCCTTAGACGCCTTAGGACCTCAGGCAAAGATGCCCAGATTCCCTGGGTTGTGCTTACTGCCCCTCGACGGCCAGCCGCTCCAGACTGCGCCTACTGTCCTTCCACGGCCAGCCGCTCCAGACTGCGCCTACTGTCCTTCCACGGCCAGCCGCTCCAGACTGCGCCTACTGTCCTTCCACGGCCAGCCGCTCCAGGATCAGGTCCTTGACGCGGGCCGCGTCGGCCTGGCCGCGGGTGGCCTTCATGACCGCACCGACCAGCGCGCCGACCGCGGCGACCTTGCCGTCCCGGATCTTGGCGGCGATCGCCTCGTTCTCGGCGATGGCCTGGTCGACGGCCGCACCGAGCGCGGAGTCGTCCGAGACGACGGCCAGGCCGCGCTTCTCGACGACCTCGTCCGGCTCGCCCTCGCCGGCCAGCACGGCCTCGATGACCTGACGGGCCAGCTTGTCGTTCAGCTTGCCCTCGGCGACCAGCGCGGTGACCCGGGCGACCTGCGCCGGGGTGATCGGCTGCTCGCTCAGCTCGGTGCCGGTCTCGTTGGCCCGGCGGGCCAGCTCGCCCATCCACCACTTGCGGGCCTGGTCGGCCGGGGCGCTGGCGGCGATGGTCTCCTGGATCGGCTCGACGGCGCCGGCGTTCAGCACCGACTGCATGTCCTTGTCGGACAGGCCCCACTCGGCCTGCAGCCGGGCCCGGCGCACCCGCGGCAGCTCGGGCAGGCCCGCCCGCAGCTCCTCGACCCAGGCGCGGGCGGGGGCGATCGGCACCAGGTCCGGCTCGGGGAAGTAGCGGTAGTCCTCGGCGTTGTCCTTGATCCGGCCCGAGGTGGTGCTGCCGTCCTCCTCGTGGAAGTGCCGGGTCTCCTGGATGATCGTGCCGCCGTCGGTCAGCACCGTGGCGTGCCGCTGGATCTCGAACCGGGCGGCCCGCTCCACGCTGCGCAGCGAGTTGACGTTCTTGGTCTCCGAACGGGTGCCGAAGGTCTCGGTGCCGTTGGGGCGCAGCGACAGGTTGACGTCGCAGCGCATCTGGCCCTTGTCCATCCGCGCCTCGGAGACGCCCAGCGCCTTGATCAGCTCGCGCAGCTCGGCGACGTACGCCTTGGCGACCTCGGGGGCGCGCTCGCCGGCACCGACGATCGGCTTGGTGACGATCTCGATCAGCGGGATGCCGGCCCGGTTGTAGTCGAGCAGCGAGTGGGTGGCACCGTGGATGCGGCCGGTGGCGCCACCGACGTGGCTGGACTTGCCGGTGTCCTCCTCCATGTGGGCGCGCTCGATCTCCACGCGGAAGGTCGAGCCGTCCTCCAGCTGCACGTCGAGGTAGCCGTTGAAGGCGATCGGCTCGTCGTACTGCGAGGTCTGGAAGTTCTTGGGCATGTCCGGGTAGAAGTAGTTCTTCCGCGCGAACCGGCACCACTCGGCGATCTCGCAGTTCAGCGCCAGGCCGATCTTGACGGCCGACTCCACGCCGATCGCGTTGACCACCGGCAGCGAGCCGGGCAGGCCCAGGCAGGTCGGGCAGGTCTGGCTGTTCGGCTCGGCGCCCAGCTCGGTCGAGCAACCGCAGAACATCTTGGTCTTGGTGCCCAGCTCGACGTGGACCTCAAGGCCCATCACCGGGTCGTACGACGCGAGAGCGTCCTCGTAGGAGACCAGGTTCATGACGCTCACAGCGTCCCCTTCACTAAAAGACTTGGGAGGTACGGGCCCGGCCGCCGCTCGCGCGGGGCCGGGCCGGGGCGCTCAGCTCAGCCCAGCAGGACGTCGTCGGAGCCGAGCTGGCGCAGCTCGCGCACCAGCAGGGCGGTACCGGTGATCAGCGCGGCGGCGCCGACCAGGGCGTTGACCAGCTTGAGGGTGTCGCTCTCCTCGCGGGCCTTCCGCACGTCCTTGACGACCGAGACCGCGCCGAAGGCGCTGGTGCCGATGGACAGCCAGAGGCCCGGCTTGCTGTGCTTGAAGCCCTTCAGGGACGACGGTGCCTTGAGGGACGACGGGGCCTTGGCCTTCTCGATCTTGCTCACAGTGCCGGTGCCTCCTCCAGCAGGGTGTGCCCCCACTTGTCGTTGAGTGCGGCCTCGACGGCGCCGCCCACCCGGTACAGGCGGTCGTCCGCCATCGCGGGTGCGATGATCTGCAGGCCGACCGGGAGATTGTCCTCCGGGGCCAGACCGCAGGGCAGCGACATGGCCGCGTTGCCCGCGAGGTTCGACGGAATCGTGCAGAGGTCGGCCAGGTACATCGCCATCGGGTCGTCGGCGCGCTCGCCGATCGGGAAGGCGGTGGTCGGCGTGGTCGGCGAGACCAGCACGTCCACGCCCGCGAAGGCGGCGTCGAAGTCGCGCGAGATGAGCGTGCGGACCTTCTGGGCCGAGCCGTAGTAGGCGTCGTAGTAGCCCGAGGAGAGGGCGTAGGTGCCGAGGATGATGCGGCGCTTGACCTCGGGGCCGAAGCCGGCCTCGCGGGTCAGGGCGGTGACGTCCTCGGCCGAGCGGGAGCCGTCGTCGCCGACCCGCAGGCCGTAGCGCATCGCGTCGAAGCGGGCCAGGTTGGACGAGGCCTCGCTGGGCGCGATCAGGTAGTACGCGGGCAGCGCCAGGGTGAAGGACGGGCAGGAGACCTCGACGACCTCGGCGCCCAGCTCGCGCAGCAGCTCCACCGACTCGTTGAAGCGCTCCATCACGCCGGCCTGGTAGCCCTCGCCGGCGAACTCCTTGACCACGCCGATCCGCATGCCGCGCACGTCGCGCAGCTTGGCGGCCTCGACCACGGCCGGGACGGGCGCGTCGATCGAGGTGGAGTCCAGCGGGTCGTGCCCGGCGATGGCCTCGTGCAGCAGCGCCGCGTCCAGCACGGTGCGGGCGCACGGGCCGCCCTGGTCCAGCGAGGACGAGAAGGCGACCAGGCCGTAGCGGGAGACCGAGCCGTAGGTCGGCTTGACGCCGACGGTGCCGGTGACGGCGCCGGGCTGGCGGATCGAGCCGCCGGTGTCGGTGCCGATCGCCAGCGGGGCCTCGAAGGCGGCCAGCGCGGCGGCCGAACCGCCGCCGGAGCCGCCGGGGATGCGGGAGAGGTCCCACGGGTTGCCGGTCGTGCCGTAGGCGGAGTTCTCGGTGGAGGAGCCCATCGCGAACTCGTCCATGTTGGTCTTGCCGAGGATGACCACGCCGGCGTCCTTGAGACGGGTGGTCAGCGTGGCGTCGTACGGCGGGATCCAGCCTTCGAGGATCTTGGAGCCGCAGGTGGTCGGCACGCCCTTGGTGGTGAAGACGTCCTTCAGCGCGAGCGGGACGCCGGCCAGCGGGCCCAGCTCCTCGCCCTTGGCGCGCTTCTCGTCGACGGCCTTGGCGGCGTTCAGCGCGCCCTCGGTATCGACGTGCAGGAAGGCGTTGACCTTCTTGTCGACGGCGCCGATGCGGTCCAGGTGCGCCTGCGCCACCTCGACGGCGGACACCTCGCCCTTGGCGATGGCGGAGGCCGTCTCAGCGGCGGTGTACTTGATCAACTCGGTCATCTCGGTCAGTCCTCCCCGAGGATCTGCGGCACACGGAAACGCTGCTCCTCGGCGGCGGGGGCGCCGGACAGCGCCTGCTCCGGGGTGAGCGACGGCCGCACCTCGTCCGCGCGCATCACGTTGGTCAGCGGGAGCGGGTGGGAGGTCGGCGGGACGTCCTGTCCGGCGACCTCGGAAACGCGGGCGACCGCGCCGATGATCACGTCGAGCTGCTCGGCGAAGTGGTCCAGCTCTTCGGGCTTCAGCTCAAGACGCGACAGCCGGGCGAGGTGGGCGACCTCCTCGCGCGTGATGCCAGGCATGCAGCGATCCTCAGGGTGAGTTCTGGTGAGGCCCGACGCCGCGCGCAGGCGGTGCCGGGCCCGGGCAGGAGCAACCGGTCCGGTGCTCCGTCCTCGTGGTCTTTGGACCCATCCTATGGGGCCCGGCCCGGCCACCGGCCAACGAGTAAGCCTGCGCGCCCGTCACTGCGGCCTGGTGCGGGCCCAACTCTGCGTGCCCGGCGCCTTGATCTCGATCTGCGCGGCCGACACGGGCTGGGGCGCGGGCGCGGCCTGGACCGTCTGAACGGCCTGCACGGCCTGCACGGCCTGCGGGAGGGTCGGGGGCAGCACGGGGGGCAGCACCGGCGCGATGGCCTGCTGGACCACCGGCTGGCCGGCCGGCGGCAGCACCGGCTGGACCGGCAGGCCCTGGCCCCCCTGCACCGCGTGGAGGGCCGACGGCAGCCGGCCCGGCGGGGGGACCAGCCGCTCCACCGGCGGGGCGCCGGTGCGGTGCACCCGCAGCCAGGCGGTGGCCTGCTCGGCCGGCAGCGCCGCCGACACCAGCCAGCCCTGGACGGCGTCCACGCCCATGCAGTGCAGCCGCTCCCAGGTCTCGTCGTCCTCCACGCCCTCGGCGACCACGGTCAGGCCCAGCGAGTGGGCGAGCTCCACCGAGCAGCGCACCACCGCCGCGTCGTGGTCGTCGGCGACCATCCGGGAGACGAAGGAGCGGTCGATCTTCAGCTCGCCGACCGGCAGGCTGCGCAGCCGCACCAACGAGGAGTGGCCGGTGCCGAAGTCGTCCAGGGACATCCCGACGCCGTAGCCGCGCAGTTCGGCGAGGGTGTCGGCGGCCCGGCGGGAGTCGTCCAACAGCAGCCGCTCGGTGATCTCCAGCTGGAGCGCGTGGGCCGGCACCTGGTGGCGGACGAGGTGGCCGGCGACGCGCTGGGCGAAGCCGGGGTTGAGCACGTCGCGCGGGGAGACGTTGACCGCGACCTGCACCTGGAGGCCCTGTTCCCGCCAGTAGGCGAGCTGCCCGACGGCGGCCTCCAGCACGTAGTCGGTGAGCCGGGGCATCAGGCCGCTGGACTCGGCGAGCCCGACGAACTCGTCCGGCGAGACCCGGCCCTGGCCGGGGCGCTCCCAGCGCAGCAGCGCCTCCAGGCCGACCACCCGGCCGTCGAAGGCCACCTTGGGCTGGTAGTGCAGCTGCACCTCGCCGGTCTCCAGGGCCCGCCGCAGGTCGCCGAGCAGCCCTATCCGGTACGGCGTGTCGGCGTCCTGGGTCTCGTCGTACTGCGCGACGCCGCTGCAACCGCGCTGGGCGTGGCCCATCGCCACGTCGGCGCGGCGCAGCAGCGCCTCGGCGTCCTGGGCGTGCTGCGGGTAGACGCAGACGCCGGCGCTGGCCTCCAGCACGAGCAGCAGTCCGTCCAGCCGGATCGGCGCGGCGAGTTCGGCGATCAGCGCCTTGGCGACCCGCTCCAGGCTGTCCGGGCAGTTGATGCCGGGCAGCAGCACGGCGAACTCGTCGCCGCCCATCCGGGCCACCATCGGGCGGCCGCGCCGGTAGTTCCGGGGCAGGCCTGCGAAGACGTCGTCGATGGACTCCCGGGTGGCGCTGCCGGCCGGGCCTCCGGAGCGCAGCGCGCGGTGCAGCCGGCGGGCGATGTGCACCAGCAGCCGGTCGCCGGCGGTGTGACCGAGGGTGTCGTTGAGCGATCGGAAGCGATCGAGATCGAGCAGGATAAGACCGACGCTGTAGCCTTCCGCACGCTCTGCGATCGCCTCCTGGGCGGCCATCAACAGGGCCTGACGGTTGGGCAGATCCGTCAGCGGGTCGGTCAGCTGGTCACGGGCGCGGTCGCGGGCGATCCGCCAGGCGGCGACCAGCACCGCCAGCGGCACCGCGAACAGCGGCAGCAGTTCGGGCTCGTACCGGTAGACCAGGACGGCCAGCGGGATGAGCGGCGCGGCACCGGCCAGCAGCACGCCGAGCAGCAGGACCGCACCTGCCACCCCCTGCGGCGGGCGTGTGGGCGCACCGCCGGTCGTATGATCCATAAGCCCTGTCCTCCGTCGGGCCCGCCCCGTCAGGCCGCCTTACGGTGAGGCACCGTGCCGGTACCGACAGCTGCCGGGCATGGAGCGACCCCGCGGAGCACCGGCTCAGCCGGTGCCCCCACCCCTGCTGACACTCTGTTGCGCTCCAGGGTATGCCGGGGTCCACCCGGTGGGCAGACTTTCGGACAACCGGAAACGCGCCACCGCGCCCGGGTGTCGCACAGTGACACAATGCCCGCTTCCACGGCACGACACCCGGTGACGTTGCATCAGGACGATAACAAGACGGGCTCGGTCACGCTCCGCTCGGGTCGGCCTCCGGAGCGGCCTCGGCGGGGGCCTTCCCGACCTCGGGCAGGCCGAGGTGGGCACGGGCCGCGGCCGCTCCGTCGGCGAGCAGCACGGCGAAGCCGGCGTCGTCCAGGACGGGCAGTCCGAGCTGAACGGCCTTGTCGTACTTGGACCCGGGGTTGTCACCGGCCACGACAAAATCTGTCTTCTTCGATACCGAACCGGTCACCTTCGCGCCGCGCGAGGTCAGCGCCTCCTTGGCCCCGTCCCGGGTGTGCCCGGCCAGGGTGCCGGTGACCACGACGGTCAGGCCCTCCAGCGGGCGCTCCGCCTCCTCCTCGTCGGCGGGCTCCTCGGTGAAGCGGACGCCGGCCGCGCGCCACTTCTCCAGGATCCCCCGGTGCCACTCCTCCTGGTACCACTCGACGACGGAGCGGGCGATGATCGGCCCGACCCCCTCGACGGCGGCCAGCTCCTCCTCGGTGGCCGAGAAGATCCGGTCGAGGTCCCGGAACTCGCGCGCCAGCTCCTGCGCCGCGACCGGCCCGACGTGCCGGATCGAGAGGCCGTTGAGGAAGCGCCACAGCGGACGTTCCTTCACCCTCTCCAGATTCTCCAGCAGCACGCCCGCCGTCTTCTTGGGCTCGCCCTTCTGGTTCGCGAAGAAGGTGGCCTTCTTCTCCTTGCCGGTGCGGTCGTCCAGCTTGGGCATGCCCGTCTTCTGGTCGCGGACCAGCACCTCGATCGGCAGCAACTGCTCCATCGTCAAGCCGAAGATGTCGCCCTCGTCCCGCACCGGCGCCTCGGCCGGCTCCAGCGGCTGGGTCAGCGCCGTCGCCGCGACATAGCCCAGGCCCTCGATGTCCAGCGAGGAACGGCCGCCCAGGAAGGCGATCCGCTCGCGGATCTGCGCCGGGCAGAACTGCGCGTTGGGGCAGCGCAGGTCGATGTCCCCCTCGGACATCGGGCGCAGCTCGGCCCCGCACTCGTGGCAGTGCGAGGGCATCACGAACTCCTGCTCGGTGCCGTCCCGCAGGCTCTCCACCGGGCCGAGGATCTCCGGGATGACGTCACCGGCCTTGCGCAGCACGATGGTGTCGCCGAGCAGCACGCCCTTGGCCTTGACGACCTGCTGGTTGTGCAGCGTCGCGTACTGCACCATCGAGCCGGCCACCTTCACCGGCTCGGCCAGCACCGCGTACGGGGTGGCCCGGCCGGTGCGGCCGATGCCGACCTTGATCGCGGCCAGCTTGCCGGTGACCTCCTCCGGCGGGTACTTCCAGGCGATCGCCCAGCGCGGGGACTTGGAGGTGGAACCGAGCCGCCCCTGCAGGGCGATCTCGTCCACCTTGACCACGACGCCGTCGATCTCGTGCTCGACCGAGTGCCGCTGCTCGCCGAAGTGCCCGATGAACGCCCGCACCTCGTCGAGCGTCCCGACCACCCTGTTGTGCCGGGCCGTCGGCAGGCCCCACGCGCGCAGCAGGTCGTAGGCGTGCGACTGGCAGTCGATGTCGAAGCCGACCCGGGCGCCGATGCCGTGCACCACCATGTGTAGCGGACGGGACGCGGTGACCAGCGGGTCCTTCTGGCGCAGCGAACCGGCGGCGGCGTTGCGGGGGTTGGCGAACAGGTGGACCAGCGCCTGCGGACGCCTGCCCTCCTTGGCGCGCTCCTCGTTCTCCGCCCGGCGGCGCTCGTTCTCCGCCGCCAGCGAGGCGTTCAGCTCCTCGAAGGCCTCGGTCGGCAGGTAGACCTCGCCGCGGATCTCGACCAGCTCGGGCAGGTCGTCGCCGGTGAGCTGCTGCGGGATCTCCTTGATGGTGCGGACGTTGGCGGTGATGTCCTCGCCGACCCGGCCGGTGCCCCGGGTCGCGGCGAGGACCAACTGGCCGCGCTCGTAGGTGAGGTTGACGGCCAGGCCGTCCACCTTGAGCTCGCACAGGTAGTGGTAGTCGATGCCGTCCAGCTCGCGGGCGACCCGGTCCGCCCAGGCCGCCAGCTCCTCGTCGTCCATGGCGTTGTCGAGGCTGAGCAGCCGCTCGCGGTGCTCGACCTTGGTGAAGCCCTCCGCGACGTCGCCGCCGACCTCCTGCGTCGGCGAGTCCGGCGTCACCAGGGCCGGGTGCGCGGCCTCGATCGCCTCCAGCTCGCGCATCAGGACGTCGAACTCGGCGTCGCTGACGACCGGGGCGTCCTGCACGTAGTACCGGGCGCGGTGCTCGGTGATCTCCACGACCAGCTCGGCGTGCCGCCTGCGCACCTCCGCAGGGACGTCCTCCCAGCCCTCGACAGCCACCACCGCAAGCCCTCCTACGTTCTCATTCCGGGTTGTCCACCAGGCTCTGCGCCGCCCGCGCCGCAAGCGACAGCGCCTTGCGCGCGTACGCCGGGGACGCCCCGGCCAGCCCGCAGGTCGGCGTCACCAGCACGCGGCGGCCCAGCAGCTCCGGGGCGAACCCGAGCCTGCGCCACAAGGTCCTGACACCCTGGACACTACCGGCCGGGTCGGACACCTCCTGGTCAGTGGAGGGCACGACACCAGCGAGGATCGCCGTGCCCGCCTCGACCGCCTCGCCGAGGTCGTCGTCCTCCCGCTCGGTGAGGAGGGAGAAGTCGAGGGAGACCCCGGCCACCCCGGCCCGGCGCAGCAGCGGAACCGGGACCTGCGGGGCGCAGCAGTGCACCACGACCGGCACGTCCAGGCCGCGGATCGTCTCGCGCAGCACCTCCTCGGCGACCTGCCGGTCCACCGGGCGCAGCCGCTGGAAGCCGCTGGCGGTCTTCACCGAACCGGCCAGCACGGCGGGCAGCGAGGGCTCGTCGAGCTGGAGGACCAGCTGCGCGCCGGGCACCCGCCGCCGGACGTCCGCCAGGTGGCGGCGCAGTCCCTCGGTGAGCGAGCCGGCGATGTCCCGGCAGGCGCCGGGGTCGGAGAGCGCCTTCTCGCCGTACTTGAGCTCGATGCCCGCCGCCAGCGTCCACGGCCCGACGGCCTGGAGCTTGAGCGCGCCCTGGTAGCCCTGGGTGAACTCCTCCAGCGCGTCCAGGTCCTCGCCCAGCCAGGAGTGGGCGCGCCGGGTGTCCCGGCCCGGCCGGTCGGCGAAGCGCCAGCCGCTCGGCTCGGTCTGCGCGAACAGCTCGACCAGCAGGCCGGCGCCACGGCCGATCATGTCGGCGCCCGGCCCCCGGGCGGGGAGTTCGGGCAGGAACGGCAGCTGCTCCAGCGCGCCGGTGGAGGTCTTGGCGGCCTCCCGGGCGTCGGTGCCGGGCAGCGAACCGACGCCGGTGGCGGCGCCGCGCAGGTCGGGGAAGGTGTCTCCGGTGCTCACCCGCCCGAGCCTAGTGCGCCGCCACCGGCTCCAGGTCAGCGCCCGGGGCGGACGGTGATGTCGGTGAGCTCCGCGTCGCGGGAGGCGTCCAGGGCGGCGAGGATCGCCTTCACCACCGACTCCGGGGCGATGAAGCGGTCCTCGTCGTAGGCCTTGCCCTCCTGCTGGTGCACCTTGGCCTGCATCGCGGTGGCGGTGCGGCCCGGGTAGACCGAGGTGACCCGGACGCCGTTCGGGTGCTCCTCCTGGCGCAGCGCGTCGGCCAACGCCTTGAGGCCGTGCTTGCTCGCGGCGTAGGCCGACCACTCGGCATGGGCCGAGAGCCCGGCACCGGAGTTGACGAACACCACGTGCCCCTTGACCAGGCGCAGCGAGGGCAGCAGGAGCCGGGTCAGCTCGGCGGGGGCGACCAGGTTGACGTTGAGCGTCTCCTGCCAGGCCTTGACCGGCAGCTCGCCGACCGTGCCCAGCTCGACCATGCCCGCGACGTGCAGGAGGGAGTCGAGCTCGACGGGCAGCGCCTGGTGGCCGAGGGCCCAGGAGAGCTTGGCCGGGTCGCCGAGGTCGCCGACCAGGGTCTTCGCCCCGGGGAAGCGCTCGCGCAGTTCGGCGGCGCGGCGGGCGTCGCGGGCGAACAGCCAGAGGTCGTCGCCGCGCTCGGCGAGGCGCTCGGCCAGGACGGCGCCGATGCCGGAGCCGGCGCCGGTGATCAGATGTGCAGCCATGGTGCTGATCTAATCAGGCCTTGAGCTGCTCAAACACCTGAGCCGGGGAGTCGGCGAACCGGATCAGCTCGGCGAGCGGGCGGGGCAGGAAGCCCTCGGTGTCCATCCGCTCCAGCTGCGTGCGCAGGCCCGTGTAGAAGCCCTCGGTGTCCAGGACGACCACCGGCTTGTCGAACATGCCGTGCTTCTTGAGCTCCAGCACCTCGGTGACCTCGTCGAGGGTGCCCAGCCCGCCCACCAGCACGACGATCGCGTCCGCCCGGGCCGCCAGCTCCGCCTTCCGCTCGGCGAGGTCGCGGGTCATGACCAGCTCGTCGGCACCGACGTACCCCTTGTGCCTCAGCATCTCGACGAGCACCCCGACCAGCCTGCCGCCCGCCGCCTTCACCTCGTCGGCCAGCAGCCCCATCAGCCCGGCGTTCGAGCCGCCCCACACCAGGGTGTGCCCGCCCTCGCCGAGGAGCCGGGCGAACTCGGCGGCGGGAGCGGTGTAGCGGTCGTCGAGCGAGTACGCGGAGCAGAAGACAGTGATGTTCATAGTGCGTCTGGTCTATCACGCCCGGCGGGACCGCTCACCGGCTTCAGGCCTCGGCCGGCTCCCTCCGACCATCAGTCCTGGTACGGGACGAGCTTCGCCAGGCTCAGCGGGAAGCCGAAGGGCTCCGGAATGCTGATCACGTCGCCGAACTTCCGGTCACTGCGGGTGTGATACCGGTCGTGGTTCGGCTCGGAGAACAGCGTCACCGTCTGCTGGCGCGGGTCCACGATCAGATACAGCGGGATGCGCATCACGGCGTAGTCGTGCAGCTTGTCCATCCAGTCGTTGCCCGGATTGGACGGCGATACGATCTCCACCGCGATCAGGGCTTCTGCGGCGGGAGCCTTGTTGCCCGGCTGGGAGAGGACGTCCAGCGGGAGGTAGGTCAGGTCCGGCTCGCGCCCCTTGGAGACATCCGGGCTGACGATCTCGCTCCGCTCGCTGGGCAGATAGCCGTCCGGAGCATGCTGCTCGAACTGCCTGCGCACCTGGGCCACGTTGAGCTGATGGATGTTGGACGGCGACGCCTGCATGATCAGTGTGTCGCCGGACCATTCGATCCGGACGCCTTCCGGGGCGATCCGCTCCAGTTCCTCGATGAAGTCGCGGTGCTGCTCGTAGAAGGTCATGCCGTCCTCTCCGGAGGGTGCGCCGGCGGCCGCGGCGAGTTGCCGATTCGGCCTTCGGACTGCTGAGAGCTGGTAGTGGTCCATCTCCCGGGCCCGGGCAGTCGCGTTGTCCCGTGCGAGGAAGCCGCGCAGCCGGCACTCCGAGTATGCCAGGAGCGTTCGATCCGGCCGGGTCGACAGGGCGATCGCCCCCCTTGGCCGACGCTGCCGCTCACGTGCAGGAGGCCAGGATCCCCCGGCCCGGGTGGGCATGCCGGTCCGAGAGGACACCCAGGACGGCGACCAGACCGGCGGCGAGACGATCCGCGGGGTCGGCGCCGGGTGGGTTCTCGGGCCGGTGGGACGCCAGGCGGGCGGCCAGCCAACCCGGGGACGCCCAGCCCGCCCGGACGGCCGTGGTGGTGAACCGGCGCAGCAGGTCGTCCTCCGGGACGGCGCGGGCGGGCTCCTGGAGGTCGGGCGGCAGGTGCTCGGTCATCCGCTCCCAACCCGTGGGGTCGGGCGGCGGCGGCAGCGGTGCCGGTGCGGGCTGTTCGCTCGCGCGCGAAGTGGTACCTGTCACTACGACAGCAACCGTCTTCTTGTCCTGGTAAGGGACTTCCTGGTTGCGTCCGCACGTGCGGAGCGACGAGCCCGCACGTGCGGATTTGTCCGGCTCCGCACGTGCGGACTTACCGGCGCCGCAGCGCGGCCTCGGCAGCGCCACAGGTGCGGACTTCACCGACTCCACACGTGCGGACTTACCGGCGGCGCAGCGGAGTTGCTCCTGCTTGACGCGCCGGGCGTCGGCGCGCAGGACGGCGAGGGCGGCGTCCCAGTCGGGGACGCCGCCCAGGGGCGCGGTGACGGCGTAGCCGCGCACCCGGGCGCCGGAGGGGCCGTGGACGAGGGCCATGACCCCGGCCGCCTCGGCGGCCCGGTAGAAGCCGGGGACGGAGTCCTTGGAGACCCGGCAGGCCCGGGAGAACCAGAGGTTGGACGGCGGACAGTGGAGGTTGGTCCCGTCCGCGTCGGCCTTCTGCGCCGCGTGCATGAGGAAGAGGACGAAGGACGGCCCGAGGGACTTCCAGGGCCCACCGGTCGGGACGCTCTGCATCCACTGCCCGACGCGGATCCGGTACTCGTTCGCGGGCGGGGTGCCGGTGGGGCGGGAGAGGGCGAGGGCTTCGGTGGTGACGACGACGGGCACGTTCGACCTTTCGTGGCCGATATGCGAGCCGGAGCGCGACCGGGCTGGCATACTGGCCGAGGTGTTATGCGCGTGCGCCGGAACCGCCAAAGTTGTAGGCGTACGCGGTGAATGGCCACCGCCCAACTGGGCGGTGGCCATTGCAGTTTACGCCGACAGATCAGCGAATTTGACGGACAGTCATAGATTCACTGCGGTGAGTGCTCGCTCACGAGTTCGGGATGCACGCTACGCGAGGTAGACCTGCTGCCACTCCAGCGAGGTCATCGACAGTGCCGCCTCGGCGAGTTGGCGGGCGGATTCGGTCTTGAGGCTGCCGAGACTGCTGTCGATCCACGGCTGCACGTTCTGGTACCCCTGCTCGCGGTACTCGACCGCCTGGAGCAGGCATTCGAGCTTGTCCGCGTCGTGCGCCACGCCGACTTCCGGGCTGTCCGCGTTCTCGTACTCCGCCACGATCGCCTGGACACCCGAGACGACAGCCGGGTGCGCGGCACTGACCTGGTCGGCAGTCACCCGCTCGTTCGAGGCAGCGTCCAGGTAGCGCCGGCCGACGTGCGGGATGTCGCCGATCCGGGTCTCCTGCGTGTCGTGGAAGAGGCAGAGCAGAGCGACCTTGGCCGGGTCCACACCCTCCATCATCGCGAGAACCGCGCCGACGACACCAGTGCGGAAGGAGTGCTCCGCGATCGTCTCGGGATCCTTCACTCCGGCGATCCACCAGCCCGACCGCTTCGCCCGCTTGAGCATCCCCGCCTCGAAGAGATAGCCCGCCGTGCCCTTGGCCTGCCCGTCCTCCGCCATAGCCGCCCTCTCGATCACGCGTTAGCCGCTTATCCGGAGACCGTAGTGCACGGACTCCAACTCCCGCCGGGACTCGATAGACAGAGTGCTGCCGTCGAGCAGGCGGCTCACCCTTTCAGCCAACTCCCGCGCTGTGTGCGGATCTGATTCGAGCAGGCCCCGGCGGGAGACGATCAAAGCCCAAATCGAGTGAATGTACAGATCCGTGCACTCCACAGCCCGGTCGAGCCGCAGAGCAAGAGCCCGAAGCAATGCAGCGGCGTCCCACATCGGCCGATCGCGCTCGGCCATGAAACCGTCGCCCGTCTGCGGCCGGCCGTCGAGTCCGAGCCAATGCGCCCAGTAGTTCAGGTTGGCAGCCTCGGCTTCGTCGTGATCGGCGATGGAGCAGTTGATGAAGTCCCGCATCAGTGATGGATCACCTTGCCTGGCCAGGGCCGCAGCAACCGACCTCGCTTCGACCCAACCAGGCGACCAGCCCTCGACGGTGGCCGTCACGGCGCCTCTACGACGGAGCCCGTCAAACCAGGCCGCAGCATCCCAGTCCCGATCATATGAGGAGAGGTACCAAACCTGTCTGCGCAGCAGCGCCGCCCCTTCTCCCGCCTGCTCTGCTGCCTCAGACGTCACCCGAAGCCCCTCGAAGAACCGCCTCCGGATGCTTTGCTCCAGGAGCGGCGACGACGAAACCGGCCCACGGCGTGCGGCAGGAAGCGTCGAGTGCCCTGCCACCACTGCGGGAAGCACACCGCTGACCGCCCAACCGATCATGTGGGTGGATTCGCGAGTGAGCACCCACCCGGCCAGCGGGTGCTGACTCAGGCGCCCGCGCATCGACTCAACGCGCAGAATCTCGGCCAGGAGCAGATCGGCATCCATGGCAGTACTCAGCATCTCCACAAGGCCGCTCGGGGCGCCGAGCCGGATGAGTTTTCGCCGCATCGCCACGAGATTGCCCGCTCTGGTCGACGAGAGCGGGCGACGTCCAGATTCCCACCCTTGCAAAGTGCTCTTGTCGACACCGAGCTCATCTGCCAACTCGTCCTGGGTGCGCGGGATCTGCTCGCGAATGACCTTGAAGAGGTAGCCGGTGATGACACCTGCCGGGACACGATCCGCCAAAGCCTGACTGCCAGTCAGTCTTTCCCTTCGCCCTTGCGACGGATGAGCAGCCATCGGGCCTCCTCTCGGCCTCGGTCGTCCGGATAACCCGCACTGACAGTCCGTCGAAATGATTCGTCACGCGGCGTAGCGTCATGGATACGAACAGACTCCGCGTGGCTCCGGAATCGTAGTTCCACCGTTCCTCTCCGTGGTCGAGAACGCCCAGATCTTCAGCCAGATCGGGGGCTCGCCTTCGTGCGCCTCAGAGATCGGCGTCCACGCCCCACCTCCTTGGAGTTGTCATGCAGCGCGCGTTGTCGGAGGCCCACACGCCACCTGATATCGGATCGACGCCGGTTTCCACGACAGCGGAAGTGCTGCTTCCCTACCAGGCCGAGTCTGTGGGCCGAGCCCGGCGGCTGGTCCGAGAGACGCTGACGATGTGGGGCTTGCCCCACCTGGTCGACTCCACCGCGTTGGTCACCAGCGAGCTGGTGACCAACGCGGCGAAGACCGGGTGCCGTCGGCGGATGACGGTCACCGTCCATCTCGTCGCCAAGACGACCGTACGCATCTCGGTGCGTGACGGGTCGCGGACCCCTCCGGTGCTGATCCAGGCCTCGGACGACGACGAAGGCCATCGTGGCCTCGGCCTCGTTCACCGGCTCACCAACGGACGGTGGGGAGTCACCGTCGAAGCATTCGGCAAAGTCGTCCACGCTGACATCACACGATGAGTGAATCGCCTGCGAGCCAGCGCACCGATGACCACGACCGGACAGCCGGACCCGACGACCTCCGCGTCTGGAGCGCCTACGCCGTGTCGGTGACGGCCCTGCTGCACCTCGCGGCCGTCGCCGTGGTGTTGTCCACCCGCGCCCACTGACTTCCCACCCCTGCCGCCGGGCCGGCGACACGGGCGACAGCAGCAACCCCACCGGCTCCCGCTGTCCGGGCTGAGCGCGATCCACGGCGACAGCGGAAGCCAGCGGAAGCATCCCCGAGGGCGGTCGCGCGCCCTCGGGGAGTTGCCGCCCGGCATCCTTCTACAGCCGCGACACCCTGTCGTGGGCCTCCGCCGACGACGGGCGGGACCGCACGGAGTACGAGGTGTACCAGTCCGGCCGCCGGAACCTCTGGGACGAACTGGAAGCCGCCTACCGGTGGTGGGCGGACCACGACCGGTTCGGCCCGACGGTCACCTTGGAGGGCCAGCACGTGTGGCTGGACTCCCCGGACAACCCCGTTCCGCAGCACTGAACAGCCCGGCCGTCCGCACCGGACGGCCGGGCCCGGGAAACCGGACTACGCCCGGACGGCCGGGCGCTCGGTGCTGGCGATGGTGGCGGAGCCGACCACCCGGGTGCCGTCGTACAGCACGACGGCCTGGCCGGGGGCGATGCCGCGCACCGCACTGTCCAGCCGCACCCGCAGCTCGCCGTCCACGACCGACGCGCTCACCGGCACCTCCTCGCCGTGGGCGCGCAGCTGGGCGGTGTACCGGCCGTCGGCGAGCGGCTCGGTGCCGCACCAGCGCGGCCGGATCGCGGTGAGCCCGGTGACGTCCAGACCCTCCAGCGGGCCGACCGTGACGGTGTTGTTCACCGGCGAGATGTCGAGGACGTAGCGGGGCTTGCCGTCCGCCGCCGGGCGGCCGATCCGCAGGCCCTTGCGCTGGCCGATGGTGAAGCCGTACGCGCCGTCGTGCTCGCCGAGCTTGGTGCCGTCGGCGTCGAGGATGTCGCCGGTGGCGGTGCCGAGGTGCTTGGCCAGGAAGCCCTGGGTGTCGCCGTCGGCGATGAAGCAGATGTCGTGGCTGTCCGGCTTCTTGGCGACGGCCAGGCCGCGGCGCTCGGCCTCCTCGCGGATGACGTCCTTGGTGGTGTCGCCGAGCGGGAACAGGGAGTGGGCGAGCTGGTCGGCGTCGAGCACGCCGAGGACGTACGACTGGTCCTTCGCCGCGTCGACCGCGCGGTGCAGCTGGCGCTCCCCGGACGGCAGGTCGACGATCCGGGCGTAGTGGCCGGTGCAGACAGCGTCGAAGCCGAGCGCGATCGCCTTGTCGAGCAGCGCGGCGAACTTGATCTTCTCGTTGCAGCGCAGGCAGGGATTGGGGGTGCGGCCGGCCGCGTACTCGGCGACGAAGTCGTCGATGACGTCCTCGCGGAAGCGCTCGGCGAGGTCCCAGACGTAGAACGGGATGCCGATCACGTCGGCCGCCCGCCACGCGTCCCGGGAGTCCTCGATGGTGCAGCAGCCGCGGGCCCCGGTACGGAAGGACTGCGGGTTGGCGGACAGCGCCAGGTGGACGCCCGTCACCTCGTGCCCCGCTTCGGCGGCGCGGGCGGCGGCGACGGCGGAGTCGACGCCGCCGGACATCGCCGCGAGCACACGCAGACGGCCGGTGGACGGAGCGGTCGGGGCACCCGGGAAGTCAGTCATGGTGACTACAAGAGTACGGGGCCGCCGTCCATGCCCGGCCGCGCGAAGGAACTACCTCCGCACCGAGGCCAGCCCCGCGTTGTGGGCCCGCTGGACGGCCGGGGCGATGGCCTCGACCAGCGCCGCCACGTCCTCGCGCACCGAGGTGTGCCCGAGCGAGAACCGCAGCGAGGCCCGGGCCAGCGCCGGGTCGACGCCCATCGCGAGCAGCACGTGGCTGGGCTGCGGCACCCCGGCCGAGCAGGCCGAGCCGGTGGAGCACTCGATGCCCTGGGCGTCGAGCAGCATCAGCAGCGCGTCGCCCTCGCAGCCGGGGAAGGAGAAGTGCGCGTTGGCGGGCAGCCGCCCCTCGGCGGCCGGGTCGCCGTTGAGCACCGCGGTGGGGACGGCGGCCAGGACGGCGGCGATCAGCTCGTCGCGCAGCGCGCCGAGCACGACCGCGTGCTCCGGTTGGCGCTCGACCGCGAGCGCCGCGGCGGCGGCGAAGCCGGCGGCGGCGGGCGCGTCCAGGGTGCCGGAGCGGACGTCGCGTTCCTGGCCGCCGCCGTGCAGCAGCGGGACGGGCGCGGCGCCGCGCGAGAGCAGCAGCGCGCCGATGCCGAACGGACCGCCGATCTTGTGCCCGGTGACGGTGAGCGCGGTGAGCCCCGACCCGGCGAAGGAGACCGGGACCTGCCCGAACGCCTGCACCGCGTCGGCGTGCATCGGGATGCCGTACTCGGCGGCGACGGCGGCGAGTTCATGCACCGGCTGGACGGTGCCGACCTCGTTGTTGGCCCACATCACGGTGACCAGCGCGACCGAGTACGGGTCCCGCTCGATGGCCTCGCGCAGCGCCTGCGGGTGCACCCGGCCGAGCGGGTCGACCGGCAGGTACTCGACGTCGGCGCCCTCGTGCTCGGAGAGCCAGTGCACCGCGTCCAGCACCGCGTGGTGCTCGACCGGGCTGCACAGCACCCGGGTACGGGCCGGGTCGGCGTCCCGGCGGGCCCAGTACAGGCCCTTGACGGCGAGGTTGTCGGACTCGGTGCCCCCGCCGGTGAGCACGATCTCGCTCGGGCGGGCGCCCAGTGAGTCGGCCAGCGACTCGCGGGCCTCCTCGACCACCCGGCGGGCCCGGCGGCCGGCCGCGTGCAGGGACGAGGCGTTGCCGACCACCCCCAGGTGCGCCGACATCGCGGCGATCGCCTCGGGCAGCATCGGCGTGGTCGCCGCATGGTCCAGGTATGGCATAACCATCCGATTGTAGAGGGCGCTCCCCGGGCCCCGTCCCGGTGTGCGCACCGATCCGGCCACCGGGCGGCCACCGGACGACTCCCGGACGACTCCCGGGCGTCACCCGGGCGGTTCCCGGACCGCGCGCCCACCGGACACCGGTGTCCGGCACCCGTTTGACCCGGCGCGCGGCCGAGCGGTTAGCCTGACGGACGCCTCCCGCGGACGGGCCCCGGCCCGGCCCGCGGGCACGGCCCGGGATCACGTCCCACTCTCACTTCCCATCGGCGCGGACAGGAGCGGTGCGCCATGTCGCAGTCGGTCGACCGCGCCCTGACCCTGCTCGGGTCGCTCGGCGACGGACCGGTCACCCTGGAGCAGGCCGCGACCAGCATCGGGGTGCACAAGTCCACCGCGCTGCGGCTGCTGCGCACCCTGGAGGAGCACGGCTTCGCGCAGCGCCAGCCCGACCTGCGCTACCGCCTCGGCGGCCGGGTGCTCTCGCTGGCCCACCGGGCGCTGGAGGAGATCGACGTCCGGCAGGTCGCCGCGCCGTACCTGGCGGCGCTCAACGCGCGCTGCGGCTACACCGTCCAGCTGGCCGTGCTCCAGGACGGCGAGGTGCTGTACCTGGACGAGGTGGCCGGCAGCTGGGCCGGGCCGGGCGCCGCCCGGGCGTCCCGGATCGGGCGGCGGGCGCCGGCCGGCGGGACGGCGATCGGCCGGGTGCTGCTGGCCGGGCTGCCCGAGGACGGCACCCCCGCCGAGGAGTTGCCGGCCGAACTGGCGGCGGTACGGCTGCGAGGCTGGGCGGCCGAGTCGGCCGAGCACCGGGAGCCGGTGACCTGCGTGGCCGCGCCGGTGGCGGGCAGCGGCGGCCGGACGGTCGCGGCCTGCGCGCTGAGCGCCCCGGCGAGCCAGGTGCCGCCGGCCGAACTCGCCCGGATGGTGCCGGAACTGCTCTGCACGGCGGAGGCCATCTCGCTCGCGTACGGCGGCTCGCCTACTCCTCGCTGGTGCGAGAACCGTTGCGGCGCCAGGCCCGCGGGGCGCGCCAGCCGTACTTCAGCGCGAGCATCCGCAGCCCGAAGGCGGTGAGCGCGGCGGCGGTGCCGGTGGCGCCGGTCAGCCGGTCGACGCCGATCAGCACCGCCACCAGGGCGGCGCCAACCAGGGCCGGGACGGCGTAGATCTCCCGGTCCCAGCGCAGCAGCGAGGGGATCTCGCCGGCCAGCACGTCGCGGATCACCCCGCCGCCGGCCGCGGTGACCATGCCGAGGGCGACGGCCGACACCGCGCCGAGCCCGAAGTCGTGCGCCTTGGCGGTGCCGGTGACGCAGAACAGGCCGAGGCCGAGGGCGTCCAGGGTCTGCACCGCCCGGTTGATCCGCTCGACCTCGGGGTGCAGGAAGAACACCACCAGCGCGGCGATCAGCGGGGTGATGAAGTACCCGAGGTTGCTGAACGCCGCGACGGGCGTCGCCCCGATCACCAGGTCCCGGATCACGCCGCCGCCGAGCGCGGTGACCTCGGCCAGCACCCCGATGCCGAAGATGTCCATGTTCTTGCGGACGGCGAGCAGCCCTCCGGAGAGGGCGAAGACGAAGATGCCGACGAGGTCCAGCGACTGCTGCACGTCGGAGGGGAAGATCTGCGAGGTCACCGAACAACTATGACCCGTTCGGAACCCTCCCCCCCTCCGCGTGCGGCCGCGGTCCGGGGCCCCTCCTCGGACGCGCGGGCCCGGGCGACGACCGCCGCCGGTCCGGACACTCTGCGCAGAGTTGACGTGAACACCAAATTTCGACATATTCGCGAAATACTGCGGGTCGTACGGTATGGAGAATACAATTCGCATTTCCCTCCCGAATTCGATGCACCCTTTGCCCGGGTTGGCTGGTTTGGGAAATTGATCCCGGAAATAACTCATGGACGAGGCCGAATGGCGGTGGTAGTTTCATTTCCATCGAGAGAAGCACTGGGGCTTCGAACATGAACAACCGGAGAGGAGACTTCCGTGCGCTACAACGACTGAAATCCCTGATGCCGATTGCACCGGCATCCCCGATGTCCGAACGTCGACAGTCCGCGCGCCAATGGCCAGGACATTTAGCTCGGGTAGGTGAATTTCCATGCGTTACAACGACTAATTATATTGCCCGAACCGCGGCAGAGCCCGGTATCGTCGGCGAGAATTGGCGCCGGACCCGGATGCGTCCGGGTCCGGCGCACGCTCTTGGCCCAGCGAGAACATGGGCCTCACAGGCAGGCCGTTCAAGAATCCTAGGAATTGTCCATGAAACTCCCGGTCCGCTATGACCCCCTCGACAGCTCCACGCTCGCCGATCCCTATTCGGTCTACGCGGAGCTGCGCGCGTCGGAGCCCGTGCACTGGCACGAGAAGATGCAGAGCTGGGTGCTGACCCGGTACCGCGACTGCCAGATGGTGCTGCAGGACCCCGCGGTGTTCGCGACGGACTGGCGGCGTGCCGGCGAGTCGGTCTCCGAGCCGTGGCTGAGCCTGCAGACCCTCGACCCGCCGGACCACGGGCCGCTCCGCAGCCTCTTCATGAACGCCCTGCGCGCCCAGGACCTGGAGGCCGTCGGCGAGCAGGGCGAGGCCCTCGTCGGGTCGCTGCTCGACGGACTGGAGGGCAGGGCGGAGTTCGACCTCATGTCGGAGGTCGTCGAGCCGCTCGCCCTGGCGACCATCTCGGAGCTCATGGGCATCGAACAGCCGGACGTCAGGACCTTCGCCGCGATATCGGACGCCATCGTGCGGAGCATGGACGCCGGATTGGCGCCCGAAACCGCCGGCGACGGAATCGAGACCGGTGCGGAACTCAGGAAACTCGGCATCGAGGCGCGCGGGCAGCTGAGCGAAATGGTCGAGTCCTGGTTCACGGCCAATCCACGCCCCGGACTGCTGGCCCATGTCGCCGGCAACCGCGCCGAGGTGGATGTCGCCGACTCCTTCGTCCGGAACACCGTGCGAGTCGTCTTCCAATCCGGCTACAGCTCGATCGTCGCCGGTGCCGGAAATGCCATGCTGGCGCTTCTGGAGAACCCCGACAAATTCGAGGCGATGCGCGACCCGGCGCTGCTGTCGAGTGGTTTCGACGAACTCATGCGCTACGACGCCTCGGTTCAGGGGACCAGTCGCATCGTCACCGAGCCCGTCGTCATCGGATCCGTCCAGCTCAAGCGCGGAGACGTCGTCGTGGTGCTTTTCGGCGCGGCAAACCGCGATCCCGAAAAATTCACGCGCCCCGACGAAATCATTCTGGACCGGACACCGAACCAGCACATGGCATTCGGCCGGGGCCCGCACACCTGCGTCGGAAACCTGTTCACCCAGGTGACGTTGCAGGCGCTGATCAAGGCCATTCTGCGGCGCCCCACACGCCTGCGGACGGCCGGGGAGCCGCTGCGCCAGCGCACCGCGACCATGCGCTACCTGGCGACGCTGCCGGTCACCTTCCAGGCGGCTGCCGCCACGTGACGAAAACGGATACCACGGCTCCCCCGACCCGGACGAGCGCTGCCCGGCTGGCCCTCGCCAGGGCGGTCCCGCCGGCCGGGCCGGTGCGCGGACTGACGCTGTCCACGTTCCTGACCACCCTCGGGGACGGGCTGTTCGCCACCGTCAGCGTGCTGTTCTTCACCCGGGTGGTGGGTCTGCGGATGGTGGACGTGGGCATCGGGCTCACGGTCGCCAGCCTGGCCGGCCTGCTGGCTGCCCTGCCGATCGGACACCTCTCCGACCGCATCGGGCCGCGGCGGGTCCTGCTCGTCCTCACCGTCGCCGCGGGGCCGGCGGTGCTGTGCTACCTGGCCGTCGGTTCCTTCTGGCCGTTCGCCGTCACGGCGTGCGCGGTGGGCATCGTGCAGCGGGGCTGCCGCACGGTCCTGCCCGCCCTGGTGGCCCTGATCGCCTCGGCCGAGGAGCGGGTGACCGCACGCGCGCACCAGCAGGTCGTGAGCAACGTCGGGATCTCACTCGGTGCGGGAGCCGCCGGCCTGGCCCTGTACCTGGACACCCGGGCCGCGTACGAGGCGATGGTGGTCGTCGCGGCGCTGGCCTACGCGGGGTCGGCCCTCGTGCTGAACCGGATGCCCGTGCGGCACCCGCCTCCCGCGCACAGCGAGAAGCGGCCGCTGGGGGCGGCGCTCAAGGACCTCCGGTACCTGCGGTTCACCGGGCTGAACGCCGTGCTGTCGCTGAACGGCGCCCTCATGGAGATCGCCGTTCCGCTGTGGCTGGTCACCCACACCAAGGCACCCGCCTGGCTGTTCAGCGCCCTGATCGTCCTGAACACGGTCCTGGTGGTGATCTTCCAGGTCCAGGTGAGCTCCAAGGGCAACGACACCACCCCGGGCCTGTGGGGGCGGATCTCCCGCCTCGGCGGGTTCTTCCTCGGCTGCGCCTGCCTGCTGTACGGCGCCGCCGGGTGGGGGAACACCCTGGTCGCGACGGCCGTCCTCGGCCTGGGGATGATCGCCCACACGTGGGGGGAGATGTACCAGGTCTCCGGCGAATGGGGGCTCAGCTTCCAGCTCGCTCCCGAGCACGCCACCGGCCAGTACCAGGGTGTCCTGGCCATCGGCCGCGGAGCCGCCAACGTGGCCGCGCCGGTCGCCCTGGTCGCGGTCGTCGGGGCCGGTCAGTACGGGTGGGTGGCGCTGGCGGCCGTCTTCCTCGCGGCCGGTCTCGCGATGCCCGCGGCGACCCGGCTGCCCGCCGGCCAGGGCGCCGACCCTGACGCGTGATCAGAACCACGCCACCCCGACCGGGATGAGGGTCCCGGACGCCACGATGCGCCGCACCGGAACGACCGGCCGATTCAAAGCCGGTGTTCCGGTGCGGCGCATCGCGCGTGCGGGCCGACGCCCCACCCGCGCCCTAGTTCCCCTCGCCCAGCTCGGGGAAGTGGCACGCCACCTCGTGCCCGGTCTTCAGCGCCGTCAGCGGCGGCTCCTGGCTTGCGCAGACGTCCTGGGCCTTCCAGCAGCGGGTGCGGAAGCGGCAGCCGCTGGGCGGGTTGATCGGCGAGGGGACGTCGCCCGTGAGCAGGATCCGCTCGCGGCCGGCCCGCTGGCGCCGGCGCGGGTCGGGCACCGGCACCGCGGACATCAGCGCGTTGGTGTACGGGTGCAGCGGGCTCGCGTAGAGCGAGTCGCGGTCGGCGATCTCGACGATCTTGCCGAGGTACATCACCGCGACCCGGTCCGAGACGTGCCGGACCACCGAGAGGTCGTGCGCGATGATCAGGTAGGTCAGGCCGAGTTCGCGCTGGAGGTCGTCCAGCAGGTTGACCACCTGGGCCTGGATGGAGACGTCCAGGGCGGAGACCGGCTCGTCCGCGATGATCATCTTCGGCCGGAGGGCGAGTGCCCGGGCGATGCCGATGCGCTGGCGCTGGCCGCCGGAGAACTCGTGCGGGTAGCGGTTGTAGTGCTCGGGGCTGAGCCCGCACAGTTCCAGCAGTTCCTGGACGGCCTTCTTGGTGCCGCCCTCGGGCTCCACCTTCTGCAACCGGAACGGCGCGCCGACGATGGTGCCGACGGTGTGCCGCGGGTTGAGCGAGGAGTACGGGTCCTGGAAGATCATCTGGATGTCGCGGCGCAGCGGCCGCATCGCGCCGACGCCCAGGTGCGTGATGTCGGTGCCCTCGAACTCGACCTTCCCGCCGGTCGGTTCGTCGAGCCGGGTGACCAGTCGGCCCATCGTCGACTTGCCGCAGCCGGACTCGCCGACGACCCCGAGCGTCTCACCGGCGTTGACGGTGAAGTCGATGCCGTCGACGGCCCGCACCGCGCCGGTCTGGCGGCGCAGCAGCCCGCCGCGGATCGGGAAGTGCCGGGTCAGGCCGGTCACCCGGAGCAGCGGCTCGCGGTCGGGGGCGGGCGCGGGCGCGGTGGCCGTCGCCGCCTGAGTGTCCGTCATCGGTTCTCTCCAGAAAGGTGGTACGAGGCCGGGCTCACAGCCGGGGCGCGATCTCTTCGGCGAAGATGCGGTGCCGTTCGGCGGCCGGGAGGTGGCAGGCCGCGTAGTGGCCGGGCGAGGCTTCGGCCAGCACCGGGAGCTCGCTCGTGGAGCGCCCGCCGGTCCGGTCGGCGTACGGGCAGCGCGGGTGGAAGGCGCAGCCGGACGGCACGTTGATCAGGCTGGGCGGGGTGCCCTTGACCGGGACGAGGCGGTCCTGGAGTTCGCGGTCCAGGCGCGGCATGGAGCCCAGCAGGCCCCAGGTGTAGGGGTGTTCGGGCGCGTCGAAGAGGGTCTCGGCGGGGCCTCGCTCGATGCACTTGCCGCCGTACATGACCAGGATGTCGTCGGCCAGTTCGGCGACCACCCCGAGGTCGTGGGTGATGATGATGACGGCCGAGCCGAACTCCTCCTGGAGGTCGCGGATGAGGTCCAGGATCTGCGCCTGGACGGTGACGTCCAGGGCGGTGGTGGGCTCGTCGGCGATCAGCAGCGAGGGGTCGTTGACCAGCGCCATGGCGATCATGGCGCGCTGGCGCATGCCGCCGGAGAACTGGTGCGGGTAGTCGTCCACCCGGCGGTCGGGCTGCGGGATGCCGACCCGGTCGAGCATCTCGACCGCGCGGGCCCGGGCCTGCTTCTTGGACGCCTGGGGGTGGTGCACCCGGTACGCCTCGACGATCTGCGCGCCGACGGTGTAGTAGGGGTGCATCGCGGTCAGCGGGTCCTGGAAGATCATCGCCATCTCGCGGCCGCGCAGTTGGCGCACCCGTTCGGGGCCGGCCGCGATCAGGTCCTCGCCGTCCAGCCGGATCTCGCCGGTGATCCGGGCCCGCTTGGTGCGGTGCAGGCCCATGATGCCGAGCGAGGTGACGGACTTACCGGAGCCGGACTCGCCGACGATGCCGAGGGTGCGGCCCTTGTGCAGGTCGAAGCTGACCCCGTCCACCGAGCGGACCAGGCCGTCGTCGGTGTCGAAGTGGATCCGCAGGTCGCGGACGGAGAGGAAGGGGTCGCCGGACGGGGCCTGGGCGGCGACCGCCTCGGTCTTCTGGAGCTCGGTCACGAGAGCCTCACCCGGGGGTCGACGAGTGCGTACAGGAGGTCGACCACGAGGTTGCAGGCGACGATGAAGAAGGCGGCGAGCAGGGTGACGCCGAGGATCTTGGGCAGGTCGTTGTCGGCGATCGCCTGGACGGCGAAGGCGCCGACGCCCTGGAGCGAGAAGACCTGCTCGGTGATGAGGGCGCCGCCGAGGAGCAGGCCGAGGTCCATGCCGAAGATGGTGATGACGGGTGTCAGCGCGGCGCGCAGTCCGTGCCGGGCGACGACCTTGCGCTCGACCAGGCCCTTGGCCCGGGCGGTGCGGATGTAGTCCTCGCTCATGGTCTCCAGCATTCCGGCGCGGGTGAGCCGGGCGTAGAGCGCGGAGTAGAGGAAGGCCAGCGAGATCCACGGGAGGATCAGGTTGCGGGCCCACATCAGCGGGTCGTCGGCGAAGTCGACGTACTGGAGGTTGTCCAGGATCGGCCACTCGTAGCTGAACAGCGTGAGCAGCACCGCGCCGGTGAAGAAGACCGGCAGCGAGACGCCGGCGAGGGAGATGCCCATGGCGATCCGGTCGAAGACCGAGCGCGGCTTGAGCGCGGAGACGACGCCGGTGGCGACGCCGGAGACCAGCCAGAGCACGGCCGCGCCGACGGCGAGCGAGAGGGTGATCGGGACGCGCTTGATCAGCTCGGGCCAGACCTCCAGGTGGTTCTTGAAGGAGTAGCCGAAGCACGGTACGTGGCAGGTGACCGGGTCCGGGCCGAACTTGTACTCGGCGCCGCTGACCAGGCCCTTGAGGAAGTTCCAGTACTGGGTGTACAGCGGCTGGTCGAACCCGAGGTTCTTCTTGACCGCGGCGATCGCCTCGGGCGAGGGGTTCTTCCCGACGTACTGCGTGGCCAGTTGGTCGGTGGTCTCGCCGGCGATGCGCGGGAGCAGGAAGAAGATCGCGAAGGTGACCGCGCTGACCACCAGCAGCAGCACGACGGCCGCGAAGATCCTGCGGATGATGTAGGCAAACACAGTTGGGCGGCTCCGGCGGCCCGCCGCCGTCCGGGGTCTTCCGGACGGCGGCGGGCGGCCGCTGCCTTCACCTGCCTTCAGGGATGTGGAGCCAGGCTCTTTACTTGGTGGTGCCGATGTTCAGGTAGTCGTACTCACCCGAGAAGCCCGAGGTGGACACCAGGTTGGTGGCGTTGTCCGGGCGGTACAGGAAGACCTTGAAGTAGGTCAGCGGGACGTAGACCGCCTGGTCCATGATCTTCTTGTCGATCTGGCCGTAGATCTTCTCGCGCGCCGACTGGTCGGTGTTGGTGATCGCGTCGTCGAGCAGCTTGTTGACCTCGGGGTCGTTCAGCTGGGCCAGGTTGCTGTTGCCGGAGGCCTTGATGGCGCGGCCGTCGGAGATCTGCTGCAGGAAGCCGTAGCCGGTCGGCCAGTCGGCGCTCCACTGCATCATCATCAGACCGATGTTGTGGTCCTGGGTGAACTGCGGGACACCGGCGGCGTCCGAGAAGTACTTGCCCTGCGCGTACTTCTGGATCTCGACGTTGATGTTGATCTTCTTCAGCGCGGCCTGGATCGCGGTCGCGGCCTGGACCTCCGGGTCGCGCTCGGTGCGGGCGGTGATCACCGTGCTGAACCCGTCGGGCTTGCCGCAGGCCTTGAGGGCGTCCTTGGCCTTGGCCTCGTCACCCTTGTTGCCGTTGGTCGCCCAGGTGTTGAAGTCCTGGTGGCCCGGGACGTCCGGCGGGATCACCGTGTTGGCGATCTGGCCGCGGATCGGGCCGCCGAGCGTGGTCTGCACGGAGACCTTGTCGATCGCGTACTGGACGGCCTTGCGGCACTCCAGGTTGTCGAACGGCGCGACCTTGCTGTTGATCGCGACGTACGCCAGGCGGCCGCCGTAGGCGTTGTCGGTGTTCGCCTTGAGCTTCTGGTTCTGCAGGATCTGCGCCTGGGTCTGCGGGTCGACGCCGCTGCCGACCAGGTCCACCTGGGCGTTGCCCGCGATCAGGTCCTTGTCGATGGTGGACTGCTCCATGCCCATCCGGACCACGATCTTGTCCGCGAGCTGCTTGCGGATCGGGTCGGTGCTCGGGTCCCAGTTGGTGTTCGGCACCAGGGTGAGCTGCTTGCCGTCCTCGTAGGACTCGAACTTGTAGGCACCCGAGGCGACCACGTGCTTCACGTAGCCGGCGCCGTCGTCCTTGGCCTGCGGGACCGGGACGGTCTGCGGGGAGCCGACCAGGTAGTCGAAGTCCGCGAACGGCTGCTTCAGGTGGAAGACGATGGTCTGGTCGTCCGGCGTCTCGATCGAGTTCAGGCCGCCGGTCTTGTCCTTGTACGGGCCCTGGTACGGGGTCTCGTTGTCGACCAGCAGGTCGTGGAAGTACGTCGGGCCGTTGGAGTTCACGTCCGGCGCGAAGTTGGAGCGCTCGACGGCGTACTTGACGTCCTTGGAGCTGATCGCGGTGCCGTCGTCGAACTTCAGGCCCGCGCGCAGCTTGTACGTCCAGGTCAGGCCGTCCGCGCTGACCTTGCCCAGGCTCTCGGCGAGGTCCGGGACCAGCTTGTTGCCGTTCGAACCGGCGCCCGGGGCGAAGGTGGTCAGCGGACGCCCGTACAGGCGCGAGAAGTTGTAGATGTAGGCGTAGTACGTGTTGCCCGGGTCGAAGGAGTCCGGGGCGCCCTTCATCTCGTAGGTGACCGTCCCGCCCTTCTTGTCCGAGGCGTTGACGACGCCCTTGGTGGCGGCGTCGGCACCGCCGCCACCGGCGCTGCTGCCGCTGGCGGAGGAGGACGAGCCGGAGCCCTTGCTGCCGGAGGTGCAGCCGGTCACGATCAGGACCGCGGCGGCTGCCGCCGCGGTCAGGGCGACGGTACGGGACCTGCGCATGGGTGAGATCAACCCCTTGAGGATGGGAAGGAGGGAGGGCCTGACGTTGCGTCAGTTGCTCTTGGGATCGAGGGCGTCACGCAGCCCGTCGCCGAGCAGGTTGAAGGCGAGCACGGTGAGGAAGATCGCCAGACCGGGGACCACCATGTACTGGGGGTCCACCTGGTAGTACTTGATCGCGTCCTGAAGGATTCCGCCCCAGGAGGCCTGCGGCGGCTGGATGCCGACGCCGAGGAAGCTGAGGCCGGCCTCGAAGAGGATGTTGGTCGGGATCAGCAGGGTCGAGTAGACCAGGATCGGACCGACCAGGTTCGGCAGCAGTTCCTTGAACAGGATGAACGGGCCGCGGGCGCCCAGGCTGCGGGCCGCGTGGACGAACTCCCGCTCGCGCAGCGACAGCGTCTGTCCGCGCACGATCCGGCCCATGTAGGGCCAGTTGAAGAAGCCGATCACGAAGATCAGCACCATGATGTGCAGCGGGAGGCCGTGCAGGCCGAACGCGCCGCCCTGCAGCGAGGTCGAGATCGCGATGGCGAAGAGCAGCAGCGGGAAGGCGAGGAAGACGTCCATGATGCGGCTGATCACGGTGTCCACCCAGCCGCCGTAGTAGCCGGCCATGACACCGAGCACGGTGCCGATCGTGTTCGACAGCAGGGTCGCGCCGAAGGCGACCAGCAGGGAGACCCAGGAGCCCTCGATCACGCGGGAGAGCAGGTCGCGGCCCTGGAGCGGGTCGACGCCGAGCGGGTGGTCCCAGCTCATCCCGCCCCAGTCACCGAGCGGGATGCCGCCCAGGTTGGCGTCGAGCAGGTCCTGGTTCAGGGCGTCGGGGTCGAGGCCGAACAGGGCCTCGATGGGCTTGGCCAGTACGGCCAGCAGGATCAGCAGGATCACCACGACGCCGCCGGCGACGGCGAGTTTGTCGCGCTTGAAGCGGGTCCAGGCGATCTGGCCGAGGGAGCGGCCCTCGATCTTCTTGGCCGGGCTCGCGGGGGCGGGTGCCTCCGGTTCGTTCCCGGTGGTTGCGATGGGTGCGGTCATGGTCAGTTGGTCCCCTCGCCGACGGTGGCCGGCCCACGGGCGCCGGTCACCGGTTCGGCGGTACGGCTGCGGACGTGCGGAGGTGCTTGGAACGGGTGTTCGCGGCAGTACGTCGTGCACGGGTACTGCCCCAACGCGGGATGGGCTTCGCGTGGTTCTGGCGGTCGGCGTGCGCGTTCACCTTCGTGGGGTTCCCAGTACGCGCGGTGCGTTGCGCAGAACTCTCTGCCATCCGAACTGGCTTGCGCCAGCCCTGACAACCGACAGATGCCCAACTGTGATCTGTGCGCATGCACCTCCTACGTCTTCGGCATATCCCTCTTCACACGGCCGCAACTGGCATGTCAAGGTGATCGACGGTAACGGCCGGAAGTTCGCCCGGAAAGCACCGAAGCCGACCTGATGCAAGATCAAGTCGGCTTCTGGAAAAAGGTTTTGGTTGTCAGCGCCCCGGGTATCCGGGCCACGGCTGCTGCGGCTGCCCGGTCCAGCCCGGCGCGGGCTGCTGCGTGCCGTAGCCATAGCCCGGCCCCTGCTGCGCGGGGTACGGCGGAGGCGGCACCGGCGGGTACGGGCCGGTCGGCGGCCGCCCCGCCTCCCGGTCGAAGAACGGGCGCGCGTGGGCCCGCATCCACAGCGCCACCGGGTCGTACTCGTCCGCCATCGCCACCGTGGACACCGCCAGCCCCTCCGGGGCCACCGCGATCGCCCGCTGCATCAGCGCCCGCACGGCCTCCACCGCCGGCGGTGAACTCTCGTACAGCTCCAGGCCGATCGCCAGGTACGGCTCCCCCACGGCCGGCTGCACCCAGGCCCGGCGCAGCGCCCGCACCGCGCGCACCTCACCGGCCTGCCGCTCCAGCAGCGCGAAGAACGGCTGGGCGTTCAGCTGCGGCTCGCTCAGCTTCAACGGCCCGGCCGGCAGCCGCTCCAGGCCCGCGGCGATCCGCCGCAGGTCCGCCCAGGGCACCCCGACCCCGCCGCCGGGCGCGTGCGGGTTGAGCCACAGGCCCCAGCGGGTCCGGTACAGCGAAGCGGCGATCTCCCGCCCGGAGATGACCTCGTGGGCCCGCTCCCAGCCGGACGACGCCAGTTGCTCGGACGAGGTGACGGCCGGCGCGTAGCCGTGGCCGCTGATCTCCATGTTCCCGTACTGGGCGTCCGCGCTGCCCGGCGTGCCGTGCCACAGCAGCATCCAGACCTGGCCGTCGGCCAGTGCGTGCAGCAGTTGCTCGTACGCCTCGTAGCGCTCCGGCGCGACCTCGCGCAGGGTGCGCTCCAGCGCGCCCGGATCCGCTCCGGGGCGCCCGGCGGGTGCCTGGCCCCAGGGCCCCGGTGCACCGCCCGCTACCGCTCCCGCACTCATGCGCCCACCTCGCCGCGCCTCTTTCCTCAAGCCTGCCGGCCCGTCGGCCGTCTGCACGCACCCTATGGCGCGGCACCGACCACCGCCACGGCGACGTGCCTCCGATACGAACCCCGCTCAACCCCGCGCGTAGAAAGGGAGTACCCGGGTGAGCAGCCACTCGACCACCGGGTCATCGGCGAGATCGAGCAGTACGAGGTGGACGCCCCCCGGCAGCGGCGCGGTTCCCAGCGCGCGGCCGAGCGCCTCGTTCACCGCGCCCGGGTCGGCCGGGGCCGTCTGGTCCAGCTGGACGCCCACGAACATCACGGTCGGCTCGCCCTCGATGCTGGCGAGCGCCCGGCGCGCCGTCAACACTCCGGGCAGGGCGGACAGTTCGGCCCGGCAGGCGGCCAGGAAGTGCTCCGGGTCCTCCCCCGGCACCGGCTCGCGCAGCGCCACCCGGCCACCGGTCGGCGCCTCCGGGCCCTGGCCCTGGTTCTGTCCCCGGCCCTGGTTCTGTCCCCGGCCCTGGTTCAGGCCCTGATCCTGGTCGGCCAGGCGCTCCTCGCGCGGGCCGCGCCGCAGCTCCGCCACACCCTGCGGCGGCACCGGGATGCCCACCGCCGCCTCCGGGTTGACCGCGATGCCCACGCCCAGCGGCAGCCCGCGGGCGAACTCCCAGACCGGCGCCACCGCGAAGGCCATCCCCGGCGCCTGCCGCAGGAACACCTCCTGCGAGGAGAACACCGGCACGTACGGCTCGCCGGCCAGCTCGATGGTCGGCAGGTCCAGCGCGGGCCCCTGCGGGTCGCCACCGGCCGGCAGCGGGATCCACACCTGGCTGCGGGCCAGCACCTCGATCACCCGCGGCGTCGCACCCGGGTCGCCCAGCGCGGCGGTCAGCACCTGCTCCAGCTCGTTGGCCGGCCACCCGCCGCCCGGCGGCGCCGACTCCGGCCCGCCCCACCCCTGCTGCTGCTCCACCGGGTACCCCATGCGCGCCTGATCCGCCCTCTGCCGGTCGGCCGCCCTCTGCTGCGCCGACGCGCAGCAGTCTAGGGCTGTGTCCGAAGTGGCGGGGTGTGACCGGGTCCCCTCTCCCGTCGTCGGCGCGGACGTGCCATGATGTGCGCGTTCGACGGCGCGGCGCGCCGGCGGACCGACAACTCCATACCGGCCGCTCGAACCCGCGCGGGAGAGCCCGGAGTGCCCCGTCAGGCGGCACAGCCGGCGCCGAAGGAGCAACTCCTCCCCGGAATCTCTCAGGCCCCCTTACCGCACGGGTTAGGCACATCTGGAAAGTGGCGCACGGCCCTGTCGCGCGCCCACCCACGGTGCAAGCCACCATGCTGTCCTGGATGCTGGAAACAGCTGCGGGCGCGTGGGCGGTGAAGCTCTCAGGTTCGACGACAGATGGGGAGACCCACGCCGCCGCATGCCCGCGCGCAGGGTCGGCCCCCGAGCGGGTCCGGTTCCGGCGCGTGCACCCATGAGTGCCCCGACCGAGGAGTTCCAGGCCATGTCGTCCCTCCGCCTCACCGCGCTCGACGCGCTGCACCGCGCCCTCGGCGCGACCATGACCGACTTCGCCGGCTGGGACATGCCGCTGCGCTACGGCAGCGAGCGCGAGGAACACCTCGCCGTCCGCACCCGGGCCGGGCTGTTCGACCTCTCCCACATGGGCGAGATCACCGTCACCGGCCAGCAGGCGGGCGAGATGCTGGACCACGCGCTGGTCGGCTTCGTCTCCGCGCTGGGCGTGCTGCGCGCCCGCTACACCATGATCTGCGCCGAGGACGGCGGCATCCTGGACGACCTGATCGTCTACCGCCTGCGCGAGGACGCCTTCCTGGTCGTCGCCAACGCCTCCAACGCCCAGCTGGTGCTGGACGAGCTGATCGCCCGCGCCAAGGGCTTCGACGCCGTCGTCACGGACGACCGCGACACCTACGCGCTGATCGCCGTCCAGGGCCCGGAGGCCACCGCGATCCTGGCCGGGACCACCGACGCCGACCTGCCCGGCCTGAAGTACTACGCGATCCTCCCGGCCCAGGTCGCCGGCCGCGACGTGCTGCTCGCCCGGACCGGCTACACCGGCGAGGACGGCTTCGAGATCTTCTGCAACCCGGGCGACGCCGAGGGGGTCTGGCAGGCGCTGACCGCCGCCGGCGAGGGCCGCGGCCTGGTCCCGTGCGGCCTGTCCTGCCGCGACACGCTGCGCCTGGAGGCCGGCATGCCGCTGTACGGGCACGAGCTCTCCACCGACCTGACCCCGTTCGACGCGGGCCTGGGCCGGGTCGTGCGCTTCGACAAGACCACCAACGAGGGCGCCTTCGTCGGCCGCAAGGCGCTGGAGAAGGCCGCCGCCGAGGCCGAGGCCAACCCGCCGCGGGTGCTGGTCGGCCTGGTCTCCGAGGGCAAGCGCGTCCCGCGCGCCGAGTACACCGTGGTCTCCGCCGACGGCGCCCCGATCGGCCGGATCACCTCGGGCGCCCCGTCCCCGACCCTGGGCCGGCCGATCGCGATCGCCTACGTGGACGCGGCCCACGCCACCCCCGGCACCGCCGTCGCGGTGGACGTGCGCGGCAAGCACGAGCCGGTCGAGGTCGTGGCGCTGCCGTTCTACAAGCGCGCCCGCTGAGGCCCCGCCCTCCCGCAAACCCGGTGGACCCGGGCTTGAGCCACGCCTGATCCAGGTCCGGCCCGTGCCCGCACCACGCCTGATCCGCGTCGAAGCCGTCCGTGCGGCGGCCCGCTTCGTCGTACCCGCTTCCCATCCTGGAGAATGACGCCATGAGCAACCCCCAGCACCTGCAGTACACCAAGGAGCACGAGTGGCTGACCGCCGTCGAGGGCGGTGTCTCCACCGTCGGCATCACCGCCCACGCGGCCACCGCGCTCGGTGACATCGTCTACGTGCAGCTGCCCGAGGTCGGCGCCGACGTGACCGCGGGCGAGTCCTGTGGCGAGCTGGAGTCCACCAAGTCGGTCAGCGACCTGTTCTCCCCGGTGACCGGGAAGATCGTCGAGATCAACCAGGACGTCCTGGACGACAACAGCCTGGTCAACAGCGCCCCGTTCGAGGGCGGCTGGCTGTTCAAGGTCCAGGTGGAGTCCACCGACGAACTGCTCAGCGCGGACGAGTACACCGCCTTCATCGGCGGCTGACCCGCTCGTGACGGGGCGGCCGCAGCGCGGCGGCCGCCCCGCCAGGCTCCCCCCTCTCTGCTCCCGTCTCTCTCCTCCCGGGAAGACCACACCATGACGGTTCTGAACCAGTCCCTGCACTCCCTCGACCCGGAGATCGCCGCCGCGGTCGACGCCGAGCTGCACCGCCAGCAGACCACCCTGGAGATGATCGCCTCCGAGAACTTCGCCCCGGTGGCGGTCATGGAGGCCCAGGGCTCGGTACTCACCAACAAGTACGCCGAGGGTTACCCCGGCCGCCGCTACTACGGCGGCTGCGAGCACGTCGACGTGGTCGAGCAGATCGCGATCGACCGCATCAAGGCCCTGTTCGGCGCCGAGCACGCCAACGTCCAGCCGCACTCGGGCGCACAGGCCAACGCCGCCGCGATGTTCGCGCTGATCAAGCCGGGCGACACCATCCTGGGCCTGAACCTGGCCCACGGCGGTCACCTGACCCACGGCATGAAGATCAACTTCTCCGGCAAGCTCTACAACGTGGTCGCGTACCACGTGGACGAGAAGACCGGCCAGGTCGACATGGCCGAGGTCGAGCGCCTGGCCAAGGAGCACCAGCCGAAGCTGATCATCGCGGGCTGGTCCGCCTACCCGCGCCAGCTGGACTTCGCCGCGTTCCGCCGGGTCGCCGACGAGGTCGGCGCGCTGCTGATGGTGGACATGGCGCACTTCGCCGGCCTGGTCGCCGCCGGTCTGCACCCCAACCCGGTGCCGTACGCGGACGTGGTCACCACCACCACCCACAAGACCCTGGGCGGCCCGCGCGGCGGTGTCATCCTGTCCAAGGCCGAGTACGCCAAGAAGATCAACTCCGCGGTGTTCCCCGGCCAGCAGGGCGGCCCGCTGGAGCACGTGATCGCCGGCAAGGCCGTCGCCTTCAAGGTCGCCGCGTCCGAGGAGTTCAAGGAGCGCCAGCAGCGCACCCTGGAGGGCGCCAAGATCCTCGCCGAGCGCCTGCTCCAGGCCGACGTCGCCGAGGCCGGCGCCTCGGTGCTGTCCGGCGGCACCGACGTGCACCTCGTCCTGGTCGACCTGCGCAACAGCCGGCTCGACGGCCAGCAGGCCGAGGACCGCCTGCACGAGGTCGGCATCACGGTCAACCGCAACGCCGTCCCGAACGACCCGCGGCCGCCGATGGTCACCTCCGGCCTGCGCATCGGCACCCCCGCGCTCGCCACCCGCGGCTTCCAGGCCGAGGACTTCCGCGAGGTCGCCGACATCATCGCCGAGGCGCTCAAGCCCGCCTTCGACGAGGACGCCGCCACCGCGCTCAAGGCCCGCGTCACCGCGCTGGCCGAGAAGTACCCGCTCTACCCGAACCTCTGATCACCTCGGTGATCGTTCGGGCGGGGTGACCGGCCTCACCCCGCCGCGGCACCTGGGATCCCGGGGCACCGCGCACACTGGACAGTGCGCGCGGTGCCCCGACCCGTGTCGTCCCCCGCCCGCCAGTCCTTCCACGAGACAGACAAGGACGTCCCCCGTGGCCCTCAGCGTCTTCGACCTCTTCTCCATCGGCATCGGCCCGTCGAGTTCCCACACCGTCGGCCCGATGCGCGCCGCCCGGATGTTCGCCCGGCGCCTGCGGTCCGAGGACCTGCTCGCCGAGGTGGCGAGCGTGCGCGCCGAGCTGTACGGCTCGCTGGGCGCCACCGGCCACGGCCACGGCACCCCCAAGGCCGTCCTGCTCGGCCTGGAGAACAACTCCCCCCGCACGGTCGACGTCGACCAGGCGGACAAGGACGTCGAGCGGATCACCACCGAGAAGCGGCTCAACCTCCTCGGCACCCACCCCATCGACTTCGACCCGGGCACCCAGCTGGTCCTGCACCGCCGCCGCTCGCTGCCCTACCACGCCAACGGCATGACCATCTGGGCGTACGCGGCGGACGGCTCCACGCTGCTGGAGAAGACCTACTACTCGGTCGGCGGCGGCTTCGTCGTCGACGAGGACGCCATCGGCGCGGACCGGGTCAAGCCCGACGACACCGCGCTGCGCTACCCCTTCCGCACCGGCGAGGAACTGCTGCGGCTCACCCGGGAGACCGGGCTGTCGATCTCCGGCCTGATGCTGGAGAACGAGAAGGCCTGGCGCTCCGAGGAGGAGATCCGGACCGGGCTGCTGGAGATCTGGCAGGTCATGCAGGAGTGCGTGCGGGCCGGCATGTCCCGCGAGGGCATCCTCCCCGGCGGCCTCAAGGTCCGCCGCCGCGCCGCCGCGGCCGCCCGCGCGATGCGCGCCGAGGGCATCGGCCCGGCCAACGCGATGGAGTGGGTGACCCTCTACGCGATGGCGGTCAACGAGGAGAACGCCTCCGGCCGCCGGGTGGTCACCGCTCCGACCAACGGCGCGGCCGGGATCATCCCCGCCGTCCTGCACTACTACCTGAACTTCATCCCGGGCGCCGACGAGGACGGCATCGTCCGCTTCCTCCTCGCGGCCGGCGCCATCGGCATGCTCTTCAAGGAGAACGCCTCCATCTCCGGCGCCGAGGTCGGCTGCCAGGGCGAGGTCGGCTCCGCCTGCTCGATGGCCGCCGGCGGCCTCGCCGAGGTCCTCGGCGGCACCCCCGAACAGGTCGAGAACGCCGCCGAGATCGGCATCGAGCACAACCTCGGCCTCACCTGCGACCCGGTCGGCGGCCTCGTCCAGATCCCCTGCATCGAGCGCAACGGCATGGCCTCCGTCAAGGCCGTCACCGCCGCCCGGATGGCCCTGCGCGGCGACGGCCGGCACCACGTCTCGCTCGACAAGGCGATCAAGACGATGAAGGAGACCGGCGCCGACATGAAGATCAAGTACAAGGAGACCTCGCGCGGCGGCCTCGCCGTCAACGTCATCGAGTGCTGATCACACCCGCTGTCGCCTGAGCCCCCGGACCCGTCCGGGGGCTCTCGGCGTTCCGGGGCGTCCCGGGGCGTTCGGGGGCGTCCCGAGGGTGCCCGCTCAGGCCGCGAACGGGCGGACGCGCCGGGCGTCCCGCAACGCCTCCGCCCACCAGGCGAGTTGGTCGAGCATGGTCTTGGCGGCGGCGTCGGCGGCCGGGTCGAGCGGCTTGCCGTCGGCGTCGAAGCACTGGGCGGCGCCGTGGAAGCTGACCGTGTTGCGAATCGTCATGGCGTTCAACTCGGCGAGCACCACTCGCAGTTGCTCGACGGCGCGCAGGCCGCCGGAGAGTCCGCCGTAGGAGACGAAGCCGACCGGCTTGCCGTGCCACTGGCTGTTGTGCCAGTCGATGGCGTTCTTCAGCGGGGCCGGGAAGCTGTGGTTGTACTCGGGCGTGACGACCACGAAGGCGTCGGCGGCCTCCAGGCGGGGCGTGACGGCGGCGAGCAACTCGGCGGCGCCCGGCTCCAGTTCACCACCGAAGGACGGGAAGGTGGTCGGCAGCGGGGTCTCGACCAGATCGATCAGGTCGGCGGTCATGTCGCCGCGCGCGCCGAGGTGGCCGAGCAGCCAGTCGGCGACGACGGGCGCGAACCGGCCGCTCCGAGTGCTGCCGACGACGACCGCGACCCGCAGGCCCTTCTCCGCGATGTCCGCGCTCTCCGTAGCCATGGGAATCCCCCTCCGGGACGATGTGTACACCGTATCTACTGGATACAACGTACACATCGACGTGTACGACGTCCACTTCCGATACGGCGTACACGCCGGTGGTACGGTGGGAGCCCCGACCGGAAGGAGCCCGCCGTCATGCCCGCCCAGCAGGCCCCCACCGGGGACGACGACCAGACCAAGCCCCCGGCCTCACTCTGGGAGCGCCTCGCCCGCCCGGCCCCCGCGCCGCGCACCACCCTCACCCCGCAGCGGATCGCCGAGGCCGCGATCGCGATCGCCGACGCCGAAGGCCTCGACGCCGTCACCATGCGCCGGCTCGCCACCACCCTCGGCGTCGCCCCGATGGCCGCCTACCGGTACGTCTCCGGCAAGGACGAACTCATCGACCTGATGGTCGACTTCGTCTACGGCGAACTCTCCCTGGACACTCCCTCCACCGGCTGGCGCGACACCATGCGCACCCTGGCGCTCCACCTGCGCGCCATGAACCTGGCCCACCCGTGGATCGTCCGCGCCGGCGCCGTCCCCCTCACCCCCAACCAGCTCGCCATCCCCGAACGCGCCTTCGCCGCCCTCGCCGACCACGGCCTGGACGCCGACACCACCATGGCGGTCTTCCGCACCGTCACCGGCTACGTCCACGGCTCCGTCGCCGCCGAGCTCGCCCTGCGCACCCTCCAGCGCGAGCACGGCTGGTCCGACGGCGACGAGACCCGCGCCGGCCTCGCCCCCCGGATGTCCTTCCTGATGGGCACCGGCCGCTACCCCACCTACCAGCGCTACCTCCACGAGGCCACCCGCAAGGACGACCCCACCTGGCAGTTCGAAACCGGCCTCGACTGCGTCCTCGCCGGCATCGCCACCCACCTCGGCATCTGAACGCGCCTGAACAACCGAGCGCGCCCCGGCCCACCGGTGGGGAAATTATGTAGACCGGTCTACATCCCACGCGCGGAATATGCAGACCGGTCTACCTCTTCAGTGCACCCCCACGCACCTCCCGCGCAGGAAGTCGACCCGTCCGACTTCCTACTCCGAGGAGAGCTCCCCCGCGATGAGCAGCCGGTACCCGTAGTCCATGTGCTCCTGGTCGAGGAGTTCGGCATGGCGCCGGTGCCAGGCACCGGATTCGAGGTCGGCGCGCAAGCGGGCGATCGCCGGCTGCACCACTGCGGCCGGCAACTCGGCGAAGGTCGAGCTGGCCTGCCGGACGACCGGGTCGAGGTAGAACTCGGGCCGCCGCCAGTAGGCGATCTGGTAACCGTCCGTGAAATCGTGCGGGACGGGGAAAGGCAGCACGGTGTGCGCGTCCAGCGCGTCGACGACCTGGGCCAGCGGTGTGAAGCGGCGCTCCTCCAGCTCCCGGATCTCGGGCAGGTACTCCTCCAGCAGCCACAGTTGCGGACGGTGGGCCGGGTCCCAGGTGAACACGACCTGCCGCCGGGCGACCCTCCGCAGCTCCGCGAGGCCCCGTTCGGGATCCGCCCAGTGGTGGACGGTCATGACTGCCATCGCCGCGTCGAAGGAGCCGCCGGGAAAGGGCAGCTGCTCGGCGCCGGCCTTGACCTTCCGGCGCCCCGGGTGCTGGTCGAGCATGACCTGGGAGGGGTCGACGGCGGTGACGGCGGCGCCCTCGGGCTCGTAGGATCCGGCGCCCGCACCGACGTTCACCACCGACCGGGCCCCCTGGAGGGCGGCACCGATCAGGGCGTGCAGTCGGGGATCGGGCCGCCGGATGGAGCGGTAGCCGACCCCGATGCGGTCGTACGTCGCCTGCGGTCGGCTGTTCGCGGTCTCTTCCATGCGGCCAAGCCCACCAAGCGGGGCGCCCGGCGGCAAGCGGCTCGGCGCAAGAGTCCGGAAAGCAAGGCGTGTTGGCCCGCCGACCGCCGGGCGGCCCCACGCGCTGGAAGTCGGCCGAGCCGACTTCCAGCGCGTGGGGCCGCCCGCAGTTCAGCGGCGGCGGGTGCCCACGGGCACGGTGAGGACGGCGAGGCCCGCGCCGAGGATGGCGAGGCCGCACCAGGAGGCTGCGGGGAGGCGTTCGCCGAGGACGGCGACGCCGAGGAGGGCGGCGACGGCGGGTTCGGCGAGGGTGAGGGTGGTGGCGGTCTGGGCGGAGGTGCGGCGCAGGCCGTGGCCGAAGAGGCGGTAGGCGAGGAAGGTGGTGATCACCGCGAGGTGGAGCACCACCGCCGCACCGCGCGGCGAGGCGAGCCACCGCAGGTCGCCGAGGAACAGCACCGGCAGGACGAGCAGCGCGGCCGCGCCGAACATCGCCCCCATCACCCCGGCGGACGGGTGCCCGCGCGAGATGAGCCTCCCGCCGATGAGCGAGTACACCGCGTACGAGAGGCCGGAGAGCGCGGCCAGCGCCACCCCCACGGCGTCCACCGCCGCGCCGCCGCCGGTGAGTTCGGGGCCCAGCACCAGGACGGCGCAGCCGACGACCGCCGTCACCGTGGCGCCGGCCCACCGGCCGCTCGGCCGTCCCTGCCGGGTGAGCCAGCCGAGCAGGCCGGCGAAGACGGGGGCGCTGCCCAGGGCGATCACGGTGGCCACCGCCACCCCGGCGCGGGTCACCGCCGGGTAGAAGGTGACCGGGTAGCCGACCACCGCGACGGCGCCGACGGCGAGTTGCCACCGCTCCCGGCGGCCGCAGGCCCGGGGCAGCGCGCGGGCGCTGCGGGTGGAGAGGAAGAGGAGGAGTCCGCCGAGGACCAGCGCGGCGGCGCCGATGCCCGCCGAGGGGGCGCCGTCGGGTGCGAGGGAGCTGGCCGTCCCGGTGGTGCCCCACAGCAGTGCGGCGACCAGGATCGGGACCGGCCCGCCGAGCGGGCCGGCGCGGCGGGCGGCGGGGGTGGCGGTGGGCCGGGTGGGCGCGGGCGTGGAGGTGCGGTTCGGCACAGTCGTGAACTTCCGTCGTCGAAGACCGTCAGGGGAGTTGGTTTCGCACCGGGCGCACGCTGCGGACCCCTGGCGGCCGAAGGGGGCCGCGGCAGGGAGCACGGGGGTCGAGCCGCCGGCGTGTGCGCCCGATCAGGCGCTGAGCGGTGGCAGTACGACGTGCCAGTACAGGTTCACGGGCCCGATGCTACCCGGCAGTTCCGGCGGGGTGGGGCTCACGGAGGAATTGGCGGCCGGGCGACGAAGCACCGGAGGCCCGACGGCGAGGATGGTGAATATTCACAGGCAACAGCGTGAACCTATGCAAAATCCAAAGGTGAACTAGGTTACAAACCTTTTAATCCAAGTCACCTGGTTTGCCCACATGCTGAGATTCGTGCGATAGTCGAAGCAGCCCAACGGCGGGCGGCACAGCACGCCGGCCTGGGCGTGGAGACTTCGGCTGGCCCGACCTGGCACGGCCGACGCCCATCGTGCGGCACGCACCCCCTTGGCCGGCGCGATGACTTGCAGGGGCCCCCATCCGCCGGACCACGGCGACTTCGGGGGCCCTGCGCGTTTTCCCGGGAAAGCCCGGAAGACCCGGACGGCCGAGAAAGACCCGGACAGTCGAGAAAGACCCGGGAAAGCCCGGAACGGTCAGTGCCGCTCGCGGACCTTCAGTTCGAACCAGACGCCCTTGCCGCGCGGCAGCAGGTCGGCGCCCCAGCGGTCGGCCAGGTCGTCGATGACCCGCAGCCCCCGCCCTCGCTCGGTCACCGGCTTCGGCTCGGCGAGGATCATGCAGGGCAGCGCCCGGGAGGAGTCGCGGACCTCGACGCGGAGCCAGCCCGGCTTGCGGATCACCTGGAGTCCGATGGTGCGTCCGGCGGCGTGCCGGACGGCGTTGGAGACCAGTTCGCTGGTGAGTAACTCACCGGCCTCCAGGTGCTGGTGGAGGTCCCAGGACTCCAGGACCGACAGCACCAGCCGGCGGGCCACCGGGCCGGTCTCCGGCCTGGACGGCAGTCGTACCTCGTTCGGCACGGACTGATCGCTCAGCCTGCCGCAATACATCTCCTCCAGTTCCTCCGAGCTGAGCCGCTCCAGCGCCGCCAGCGCGCCCTGGACATCGATCCACGACGCCTCGGCGACCAATCCGGCCCCGGGAACTGATGACTGATCTGTTTCGCCCCAACCCGCCATGCGGTCCATCATTGCGGAACGCAAGCGGCCGCGTACGGACAATGAGCAAACGATCTCCTCCGAGTCGGCATATGCCGCGTGCAAGGAGACCCCGCGGAGAGTGCCAGGCAGAGGCCTGGAGGGGGCCGGCAGACGGTGGGGAGAGGGTGGAGAGCAGGCAACCCGGGGCGCGTCCGCGTCAATCCCGGGTTGCCACGGAACCGCCCCGACCAGGGCGGCTACCGGTCGGCCTACCAGGCGCTCCAGGGCACGTTCCAGCCACTCAGGCCGTTCGCCGGGTCGAGGGTCTCCTTCTTGGTGGAGTTCTTCACGACCACCACGTCGCCGACGAGCGAGCCGGCGTAGAACTTGCCCATCGAGGTGGATTCGCCGCCGCCCTCGACGTCCTTGAGGGCGACGCAGCCGTGGCTGACGTTGTCCTCGCCGATGAGCTTGCTCCAGTAGTTGCCGTGCAGGTAGGTGCCGCTGTCGGTGAGCCGCATCGAGTGCGGCACCTGGAGGTCGTACGGGGAGCCGCTCATGCCGGGGAGGGTGCTGGACTGCATCCGCACCACGCCCTCCTTGGACATGACGACCATCGTGCCGTTCCAGGTCGGGTGTTCGGGCGAGCCGGAGGTGATGTCGATGTCCGACGGCTTGCCGTCCAGTTCGACGGTCATCCGGTGCGCGGCGGCGTCAACCGTCGAAATCTGAGATCGCCCGATCGTGAAGGGCTCGTCCCGGTCGGTGCCGTACACCCCAGGGGCGATCTCGACGCTCTTGAGGCGGTAGTGCACGGTCACCTTGGTGCCGGACTTCCAGTACTGCTCGGGGCGGAAGTCCAGTCGGCGGTTGCCGAACCAGTGGCCCTTGACCACGGTGCCGTTGTCGGTCTCGAAGGTGATGCCCTTCGCGACGACCTCCTTGTTCTTGACGTCCTTGCTGAAGTTCACCGAGACGATCATGCCGACGCCGTACGTCGCGTCGTTGTCCACGTTGTCGGCGGCCTTGGCGAGGGCCGTCGGCGTCAGCGTGGAGAAGTTGCTGTCCGCGCTGGCGACCACACCGTTGGCGTCCGCGGCCATCGCGCTGACCTGGTAGGTGCTGCCCACGGCGAGGCCGGCCGACGGGGTCCAGCTGGAGCCGTCCGCGGCGATGGTGCCGGGCACCTCCGCGCCGGTCTTGTCACTGACCTTGACGGTGGTGAGCTTGCCGCCGGTCGCGCCGACCTTGAGCGCGTCGGGCGCGACGTCCACCGTGCCGGGCTTGGGCTCGATGTTCACCACGGCCTGCGACACCTTCGGCGCCGCGCTGCTCGCCGCTGCGGCGCCCGGGGAGGCAGTTCCGGCGGCCGCTCCGGCCCCCAGGTCCGCCTTGGCCGCGCTCCCGCCCCCGTTACCGCTCCCGCCACTCCCGCCGCCGCACGCGGCGGTCAGCGCCATCGCGCCGCCCACCAGACCGACGGCCACCACTCTGCGTATCGACCTCAACGTCGATCCCTCCCTCAGAAACCCCACGAAAGAAACCCCACGGACCGAACCCCACGGACCGCACCCCACGACCCGAAACCCCGCACACGACCCCGCGCACACGGCGGACCCGACCACTACACGCGCCGGCCTCCGGAAAGGTTGCGCCATCCGGGGCCCGGTGCGCTCCGAAAACGCGAACGGCCCGACCCCAACGGGTGAGGATCGGGCCGCTCGTCCGCACCGCGCCGACGAACCGGGACTATCCGGTCGGTCGGCGGGCAGGATCTACCAGTTCGCCCAGGCGATGTTCCAGCCGCCCAGCCCGTTGGAGGGCGCGACGGTCTTCTCCTTGGTGTTCACGATCTTGACCACGTCGCCGACCATCGAGTCGTTGAAGAACTTGCCCGCGACGGAGGTGTCGCTGCCGCCCTTCTCGTCCGCCATCGAGACGCAGCCGTGGCTGGCGTTGGTCCTGCCGAACGGGCTGGCCCAGTAGTTGCCGTGCACGAAGGTGCCGGAGGTGGTCAGCCGCATCGCGTGCGGCACGTCCTGGATGTCGTACTCGCCGCCGAGGCCCACCGTCTGCGAGTTCATCCGGGTGACCTTCTCCTTGGACATGATCACCATCGTCCCGCCCCAGGACGGCGTCGCGTCCGCGCCCAGGGTGACCGGCACGGTGGTGCTCTTGCCGCCCCGCTCGATCGTCATCTGGTGCGTCTTGGCGTCGGCGGTGGCGATCTGGGAGCGGCCGATGGTGAACGGCTCGTCCTTGTCCACGTCGCCGTAGACGCCCGGGGCGACCTCGACGCTCTTCAGCCGGTACTTGATGGTGACCTTGGTGTCCGGCTTCCAGTACTCGGCCGGGCGGAAGTCCAGCCGGTTGTCGCCGAACCAGTGGCCCTTCACCTCGGTGCCGTTGTTCGTCTCGAAGGTGATGCCCTTGAGGACGGCGTCCTTGTTCTTGACGGTCTTGCTGAAGTTCACCGAGACGATCATGCCGACGCCGTAGGTGGCACCGTCGCTGATGTTGTCGTTGGTGGAGACCTTCTTGTCCGGCGTCAGCGTGGTGAACGTCGTGGTGGACGCGGTCACCAGGCCGTCGGCGTCCTTGGCCTGCGCGTTCACCTTGTACGCCATGCCGACGGTGAGCGCGGCGGCGGGCTTCCAGCCGATGCCGTCCGGGGTGATCGCCCCGTCGACCGGCTTGCCGTTCTTGTCGGTCACCTCGACCGTGGTGAGCTTGCCGTTCGAGACGGACACCTGCAACGCGTTGCTCGGTGCGACGTCCTGGGCGCCGTCCTTCGGCTCGACGGCCAGCACCGCGGCGGAGGCCTTCGGCTCGCCCGACGCGCCCGCCGGGGCCGCCGTCCCGCCCGCACCTGCCGTCGCCGCGGACGCCGCGTTGTCGCCCCCGCCGCCCGTTCCGCCCTTGTCGTCGCCGCAGGCCGCGGTGAGCAGCAGCACCCCGCCCATGACCAGCGCCATCGCACCCCTGCGCCCGTAGCGGCTGGTGGTACGTATCGCGGCGTCGGCCGTCTTCCCCGTCTTCACGGTTTCTCCCCTCCCGGTATTCACTCTCTTGACGCGTTGAGTGCCCCCATGAGTTGCACCGGGCGCCGATCTTTCGCGCCGGACCGGGGCGCGCCGGAGCAGGATAGCCGGGCCGTCCGAGCGGATCCCGGGGGGAGGTGGGTGGATCGGGGGTGAATCGGCGGTGAAGATCGACTACTGCGCGACGGGGTCGGCCGCGGGCCCGGAGACCGGCCCGGCAACCGGCCCGAGGGCGCTGCCCGCCACCCACTGCTCCCACGGCATGTTCCAGCCGTTGAGGCCGTTCTGCGGCGGCACGAAGTCCCCCGCCGAGGCCTTCGCCTCCAGCACGTCCCCCGGGATGGTGTGCTCGAACAGCCAGCCCGCCGGGGAGTCCTTGCTCGCACCGCCCTTGGCGTCGGCCAGGCCGATGCAGCCGTGGCTGGTGTTGGCCGCGCCGAACACCCCGGGATCCGCCCAGTAGTTGCCGTGCACGAAGGTGCCGGAGTTGGTCAGCCGCATCGCGTGCGGCACGTCCTTGATGTCGTACTCGTCGCCCATCCCGACGGTCTGCGAGTTCATCCGGGTCACCTTGTACTTCTCCGACACCACCATGACGCCCCGGTAGGTGGAGTGGTCACGGCTGCCGCCGGACACCTTGAGCACCCGCAGCACCTTGCCGCCCTGCCCGGCCCGGACGGTCAGGGTGTGCGCGTCCAGGTCGACGGTGGAGACCTGCGCCCGGCCGACGGTGAAGTGCAGGTCCTTGGTCTGGGTGCCGAACTCGCCCGGCGCGCCCTGCACGTCCTTCAGTCGCAGCGCCACCGTCACCTTGGTGCCGGCCGCCCAGTACTGCTGCGGGCGGACGTCCAGCCGCTGGTTGCCGAACCAGTGCGCGGCCACCGGGACGGGCGGGTCGGCGCTCACCTGGACGGCCTTCTCCACCGCTGCCCGGTCCGTGATCGGCCGGCTGAAGCGCAACGACACCGGCATGCCGACACCGACGGTGGAGCCGTCCTCCGGGGTGAAGAAGGCGACGAAGGTGTGCGCCCGGGCCATCGTGGAGAACGCCGAGTGCTGGGCCGCCCGTTGGCCCTGGTCGTCCTCGGCGACGGCGTCCAGGGTGTACGCGGTGCCCAGCGGCAGCGGGCCGTCGGGCGTCCAGGCGGCGCCGCCCGGGGCGATCGTGCCGGGGATCTCGGTGCCCCTGCTGTCGGCCAGCCGGACGGTGACCAGCCGGCCCTGCGTCGCCGTCACCCGGACCGGGCCCTCCGGCGGCACGTCCTGGGCGCCGTCGGCGGGCAGCGCCGTGACGACCGCCCGGGACGGCGGCGGGGGCGGGGTGTGCGCCCCGGACCCGGCGGCGTCCTGCGCGGGGGCCGCCGGGGAGCCGCCGCACCCCGTCAGGACGGCGAGGCCCCAGGCCACCGCCGCCGCCCGCCGCGCCCACACCCGTCCTCGGCGCCGCATACCGGGGCCTCCCACTGTCCACGTCCGGTACCGGGAAGGTCCGGTACCGGGGGCGCCCGCTACCGGGAAGTCCCGGTGCCGGGAACGTCCGGTAGCGGGAACGCCCGATACCGGGAACAACGAGGGCAATCGCGGCGGGGACACGCGCGGCCGCGCGAAATCCCCCCATCCATCGGCCGCCATCCGCCGGTAAGCCCCCGTTCAGCCGCTTCCGATCTGCGCAATCCGGGAAAGAGGAAGTGAACGGGGTCCGGGACACCCCGTCCAGGGAGGGTGCGGCCATGGCGTCAGGGCAGGAGCTGGAAGCCGGAGTGCGGCCGCCCGGCGGGGACACCGCCGAGCCACCGTGGCCCGGCAGCTGGCAGCCGCTCGGCGCCCGCTTCCGGACCGACCAACAGGGCCGCCAGGGAACCAACTTCGCGCTCTGGGCGGCCGGCGCCGAGGCGGTCGACCTCTGCCTGTTCGACGAGGACGGCCGGGAGGGCCGGCACCGCCTCACCGAGCAGGACTTCCAGACCTGGCACGGCTTCCTGCCCGGCGTCCGCCCCGGCACCCGGTACGGCTTCCGCGTGCACGGCCGGTGGGACCCGTGGACCGGCGCCCGCTGGAACCCGGCGAAGCTGCTGCTCGACCCGTACGCCCGTGCCGTGGACGGCTGTTACACCAGCCACGACGCGGTCTGCGCCGCCGTCCGCAACTGGCCGGAGGCGGACGTCGCCGACACCGTCCGGGACAACCGCGACTCGGCCCGCTACGTGCCCAGATCCGTGGTCGTCCACGATGACGACGACTGGTACGACGACCACCGCCCGAAGACCCCGTGGGCCGAGACGGTGCTCTACGAACTGCACGTGCGCGGCTTCACGATGCGCCACCCCGACATCCCGCCGGAGCTCCGCGGCACCTACGCGGGCCTGGCCCACCCGGCCGCCGTCGCCCACCTGACCCGCCTCGGCGTGACCGCCGTCGAGCTGCTGCCGGTGCACCAGTACGCCAGCGAGGACCACCTCCAGTCGCGCGGCCTGGTCAACTACTGGGGCTACAACACGATCGGCTACTTCGCCCCGCACGCCGGCTACTCGGCGGCCGGCTCGCGCGGCGGCCAGGTCGGCGAGTTCAAGCGGATGGTCCGCGCCCTGCACGCCGCCGGGATCGAGGTGATCCTCGACGTGGTGTTCAACCACACCGCGGAGGGCTCCGAACTCGGCCCGATGCTCTCGCTGCGCGGCATCGACAACACCGCCTACTACCGCCCGGCCCCGCACCGCCCGCGCGGCTACGCGGACTTCACCGGCTGCGGCAACACCCTGGACACCCGCCGCCCGCAGGTGGTCCGGCTGGTCACCGACTCGCTGCGGTACTGGGTCACCGAGATGGGCGTGGACGGCTTCCGCTTCGACCTCGCCGCCGCCCTCGCCCGCGGCACCGACGGCGTGGACATGGACCACCCCTTCCTCGCCGCCGTCTCCCAGGACCCGCTGCTCAGCCGGGTGAAACTGATCGCCGAGCCCTGGGACGTCGGCCCGGGCGGCTACCAGGTCGGCGGCTTCCCCCCGCTGTGGGCCGAGTGGAACGACAAGTACCGGGACACCGTGCGGGACTTCTGGCGCGGCGCCCGCCCGGACGTGCGCGAGCTGGGCTACCGGCTGTCCGGCTCCTCCGACCTCTACCAGCGCGGCGGCCGCCGCCCGTACGCCTCCGTCAACTACGTGACCGCGCACGACGGTTTCACGCTGCGCGACCTGGTCAGCTACGACCGCAAGCACAACGAGGCGAACGGCGAGGCCAACCGGGACGGCACCGACGACAACCGGTCCTGGAACCACGGCGTCGAGGGCGAGACCACCGACCCGGAGGTGAACGCCCTGCGGCTGCGCCAACTGCGCAACCTGCTGGCCACGCTGCTGCTCTCCACCGGCGTCCCCATGCTCACCGCCGGGGACGAGCTGGGCCGCACCCAGGGCGGCAACAACAACGCCTACTGCCAGGACAACGAGCTCGGCTGGCTGGACTGGTCGCTCCTGGCGGATCCCCGCTGGCGCGGGCTGTGCGAGCTGACCGCCCGGCTGATCCGGCTGCGCCGGGCCCACCCGGTGCTGCGGCAGCGGGCGTTCTTCTCCGGCCGGGCCGCCGCCCCGGGCGGCCAGCCGGACCTCGCCTGGTTCACGCCGCTGGGCAAGGAGATGACCGAGGCCGACTGGTTCACCCCGACCGCCTGCCTGGGCATGCTGCTGTCCGGCACCGCGATGTCCGAACGGGACGAGGCCGGGCGGCCGACGCTGGACGACAGCTTCCTGCTGCTGCTCAACGCCGGTCACGAACCGGTGCTGTTCACCCTCCCCGGCGAGCCCTGGGCCGCGCCGGAGGAGGCGTACGAGACGGTGGTCGACACCGCCGTCGAGGGCGGCGGCGAGCCCTGTCCGCAGGGCGCGACGCTGCTGGCCGGGCGCTCGCTGCGGCTGCTGCGCGCGCCCGCCGCCACGAACTGAGCGGTGTCGGCCGCGCGTGCGGCGCACTTCGGCCCGCGCGACCGGCCCCACCCGCCCCGCTTGTTCACCCGCGCCCCACCCGTACAGGTGGCCGGTTCTCGCCGAAGCGTTCTGTCAGGGGTGAAAAACCTGATGAGAAATGACGCGACCTCGTCCTACCCTCACGACGATGGCCGAGAACCGACAAGACGACGACACCGCGACCGGGCACCGCTCCACGGTCCGCTCCCTCCTGCGCCTGTGGCCCTACGCCCGAGCCGTTCGCCGCCGGTTGGCCGTTTCGGTGGCCGCCGCCCTGGTCGCCATGCTGAGCGTCCTCGGCGTCCCACTGGTCCTCGGCCGGATCGTCGACGGCCCGCTCGCCGAGCACGACCTGAGCGGGCTCTGGCCGCTGATCGGCGTGCTGCTGGTCCTCGGACTGGTCGAGGCCACGCTGTTCTACACCCGCCGGGTGGTCCTGGCCCGCCCGCTGGCCGGGCTGGAGACGGCCATGCGCGGCGACCTCTTCGCCAAGCTCCAGCGGCTGCCGATCTCCTTCCACGAGCGCTGGGGATCCGGCCAGCTGCTCTCCCGGGCCACCGCCGACATGTACACCATGCGGCTCTTTCTGGCCTTCCCGCTGGTCTTCCTGGTCGTCAACTCGGTGATGTTCCTCGTCGGCACGGCGGTGATGTTCACCCAGGACTGGCGACTCGCCCTGATCATCCTGCTGCCCGCCGTCCCGCTGTTCGTGCTCACCCGGCGGTTCGAGGCCGGCTACTCCGGCGCCTCCCGCCGCGCCCAGGACCAGAACGGCGACCTCGCCACCGTCATCGAGGAGTCCGTCCTCGGCATCCGCATCCTCAAGGCCTTCGGCCGCCACCGCTCGATGGCCGAGCGCTTCCGCGCCCAGGCCCACGACCTGCGCCGCACCGAACTGCGCAAGGCCGGACTGCTCGCCAACCTCTGGGCGGTCATCGTCGGCCTGCCCGAGATCGCCCTCGGCTGCGCCCTCGCCGCCGGCGCCTACCTGGTCGCCCACGACGAGCTGAGCGCCGGCACCCTGGTCGCCTTCCTCTCCACCGCGCTGGCGCTGCGCTGGCCGGTCGAGTCCCTGGGCTGGCTGCTCGCCTACGCCAACGAGGCCGCCACCGCCGCCGACCGCTTCTTCGAGGTGCTGGACGAGCCCGAGACGGCCGACCCGGGCACCGCCGAAGGACTCGGCGCCCCCGACGGCATCCGCTTCACCGGCGTCCGCTTCCGCTACCCCGACGCCCCCGACGACACCCCCGACCTGCTGGCCGGCATCGACCTGCACATCCGCAGCGGCGAGACGATGGCCCTGGTCGGCGCCACCGGCAGCGGCAAGACCACGCTCACCGCGCTGCTCCCCCGTCTGTACGAGGCTGGCGCCGGCACCATCACCCTGGACGGCCTGGACATCCGCGACCTCCCCCGGGAGCGGCTGCGCGAGCTGGTCGCGGTCGCCTTCGAGGAGCCCACGCTGTTCTCCGCCACCGTCCGGGAGAACGTCCTGATGGGCGCCCCGGGCGCGGACGACCAGCAGCTGCGCGCCGCCCTGGCCACCGCCCAGGCCTCCTTCGTGGACAAGCTCCCGGACGGCGTGGACACCGAGGTCGGCGAGCAGGGCCTGAGTCTGTCCGGCGGCCAGCGCCAGCGCCTCGCCCTGGCCCGCGCGGTGGTCGGCGAGCCGGCCTTCCTGGTGCTGGACGACCCGCTCTCCGCCCTCGACGTGCACACCGAGGCCCTGGTCGAACGGGCACTGCGCCAGGTCCTCGGCGCCACCACCGCCCTGGTGGTCGCCCACCGCCCGAGCACCGTGCTGCTCGCCGACCGGGTCGCGGTGCTCTCCGACGGCCGGATCGAGGCCGTCGGCACCCACCAGGACCTGCTGCGCGACTGCGCGCACTACCGCGAACTGATGTCGGGCGAGTCCGCCCCGACGCCCGAGGCCGTCCTGGTCTCCGAGGGGGGCACCACCCGATGACCACCACCATCTCGCCCGTCGGCCCCGCCGGACGGGAGACCGCCGAGCCGGTCGAGGAACAGCTGCCGCCGCCGCCCCCGGCCGACGAGGAGGACATCCCCGTCCCGCCCGGCGCGCCCCGGGCGCTGCTGCGCTCACTGCTCGGCCCGCACCGGGCCCGGATCGCCGTCGCGATGCTGGTGATCCTCGTCCAGCAGGCGGCCCTGCAGTCCGGCCCGCTGCTGGTCGCCATCGCGATGGACCGCGGCATCCCGGCACTGCGCGAGAGCGACAGCGGCCCGCTGGTCGCGGTGGTCTGCGCCTACCTGGGCTGCGCGCTGCTCAGCCTGCTGCTGCAGTGGGCGTTCATCAAGATCAGCGCCCGGGTCAACCAGGACATCCTGCTGGAGCTGCGCGGCCGGATCTTCCGGCACGCCCAGCGGCTGAGCCTGGACTTCCACGAGCGCTACACCTCGGGCCGGATCATCTCCCGCGCCACCAGCGACGTGGACGCGCTGCGCGAGCTGCTCTCCGAGGGCCTCCAGGAACTGCTGACCGTCCTCCTGTCGGTCTGCTACATCTCGGTGCTGCTGCTGGTGCTGGACTGGCGGCTCGGCCTGGTCTCGCTGGCGTCGGTCCTGCCGCTGGCGCTGATCGCCCGGTCCTTCCGCAGCCGCTCGCGCCGGGTCTACCGCCGCTCCCGCACCTCGGCCGCCTCACTGATCGTCCGCTTCACCGAGACCATGAACGGCATCCGCCCGGTGCAGGCCTTCCGCCGCGAGAAGGCCAACGACGAGGCCTTCGCCGTGGTCAACCGGCAGTCCGCCACCGCGACGGCGGACGGCCTGCTGGAGATCGCCCGCTACGTCGGCCTCTCCCGCGTCACCGCCAACCTGTGGACCACCGGCGTGGTGCTGCTCGGCGCCTACCTGGTCGCCGACGGCACGGTCGAGCTGGGTGTGCTCACCGCCTTCGTGCTCTACCTGCGCCGGCTCTACGACCCGATCGACCAGCTGGCGATGTTCCTGAACAGCTACCAGTCGGCCGCCGCCGCGCTGGAGAAGATCGCCGGCCTGCTCGCCCACGAGCCGACCGTCGCCGAACCGGCCGCGCCCGCCGAACTGCCGCAGGCCGCCGGCAAGGGGCGCGAGGTCCGCTTCGAGAAGACCCGTTTCGCCTACCGCACCGGCAAGCAGGTGCTGCCGCCGTTCGACCTGGTGATCCCGGCCGGGCAGACGGTGGCGGTGGTCGGCGCGACCGGCGCCGGGAAGTCGACGGTCGCCAAGCTGCTGGCCCGCTTCTACGACCCGGCCGACGGCCGGATCCGGCTGGACGGCGTGGACCTGCGCGACCTCGCCACCCCCGAGCTGCGGCGCGGCGTGGTGATGGTGACCCAGGAGTCCTTCCTGTTCTCCGGCACCGTCGCCGAGAACATCGCGATCGGCCGCCCCGGCGCCGGCCGCGAGGAGGTCGAGCAGGCCGCCCGGGACATCGGCGCGTACGAGTTCATCGCCGCGCTCCCGGACGGCTTCGACACCGACGTGCGCAAGCGCGGCGGCCGGATCTCCGCCGGGCAGCGCCAGCTGGTCGCCTTCGCCCGCGCCCTGCTCGCCGACCCGGCGGTGCTGATCCTCGACGAGGCGACCAGCTCGCTGGACGTCCCCGGCGAGCAGGCCGTCCAGCGGGCCATGCGCACGGTGCTGGCCGGCCGGACGGCGGTGATCATCGCGCACCGGCTCTCCACCGTGGAGATCGCCGACCGCGTCCTGGTGATGGACCAGGGCCGGATCGTCGAGGACGGCTCCCCGCAGGAGCTGATCGACGGATCCGGCCGCTTCGCCGCCCTCCACCAGGCCTGGCGGGACAGCCTGGTCTAGGCCCTGTCCGGTCGATCTTGGCGGATCAGCCCGCGGCGGTGGGCGCCCGGCTGGGCGTGCACCCGGATCGTCCTCGTACTGGGCGTACTTGGGCGATTCGGGCGTGCGTCCAGGCGGGATGCCCGGCGTCGCGGGCCCGGCAAGATCGGCCGGACAGGGCCTCACCCTCCCCGCGGCAGGGCGTCAGCGCAGCACCCCCGCGTCCATCCCCGACGACTCGGCGGGCAGGGCCACCAGCCCCAGCTCCGCCGGGGAGGCCAGCCGGGGGTGGGCCGGCAGCACCCGGACGGTGTAGCCGAACGGGCCGGTCCGGCACAGCTCCAGCGAGCCCTCGTAGCGGGTCCGGCCGTCCAGGTCGGACCCGCCGACCGGCTTGAGGGCGAGCACGCAGCCGTCCGAGATGCCGTCCGTCTCGTCCACCCGGCCGGACACCGCCTGCACCTCGACGTCGCCCGGCTCCAGCGCCCCGAGCGCGACCTGCACCCGCAGTGCCAGCGAGCTGCCCAGCTCCTGCGCCTCGTCCGGACAGTCCGCCTCGACGTGCTCGACCCGGACGGCCGGCCAGGCCTCCCGGACCTTCGCCTTCCAAGCCGCCAGCTCCAGGGCGCCGTGGTGCTTCGCCGCCGCCAGCTCCCGCTGGGCCAGCGCCGCCGGGGTGTACAGCCGTTCGACGTACTCGCGGACCATCCGCCCGGCCAGCACCTTGGGGCCGAGGGTGACCAGGGTGTGCCGGACCATGGCGATCCAGCGGTGCGGCAGCCCGTCCGTGCCCCGGTCGTAGAACCGCCCGGCGACCTGGTCCTCGATCAGGTCGTACAGCGCGGCGGCCTCGATGTCGTCGCGGCGCTCGGCCTCGCTGCTCTCCGGGTCGAGCACGCCGCCGGCCTCGTCGGCGGTGGGGATCGCCCAGCCGTTCTGGCCGTCGTACCACTCGTCCCACCAGCCGTCCAGGACGGACAGGTTGAGGCAGCCGTTGAGCGCGGCCTTCATCCCGGAGGTGCCGCAGGCCTCCAGCGGGCGCAGCGGGTTGTTCAGCCAGACGTCGCAACCCGGGTAGAGGTGCCGGGCCATCGCCATGTCGTAGTCCGGCAGGAAGACGATCCGGTGCCGGACGGCCGGGTCGTCGGCGAAGGCGACCATCTGCTGGATCAGCCGCTTGCCGCCGTCGTCGGCCGGGTGGGCCTTGCCGGCGACCACGATCTGCACCGGCCGGACGGGGTGCAGCAGCAGGGCGCGCAGCCGGTCCGGATCGCGCAGCATCAGGGTGAGCCGCTTGTACGAGGGCACCCGGCGGGCGAAGCCGATGGTGAGCACGTCGGGGTCGAGCACGGAGGAGACCCAGCCGAGTTCGGCCTCGCCGGCGCCGCGCTGGCGCCAGGAGTCGCGCAGCCGGCGGCGGGCCTCGTCGACCAGCTGGGCGCGCAGGCTGCGGCGCAGGTCCCAGATCTCGGTGTTGCCGATCCGCTCCAGGCCCGTCCAGCGCTTGGCGTCGCCGGTGGTCATGGCGTCCTCGGCGCGGTCGGCGCCGATCTCGGCGGCGCCGAGCCGCACGACGGCCGGGTCGATCCAGGTCGCGGCGTGGACGCCGTTGGTGACGGAGGTGATCGGCACCTCGGTGGTGTCGAAGCCGGGCCAGAGGCCGTTGAACATGGAGCGGCTGACCTCGCCGTGCAGGGTGGAGACCCCGTTGGCGCGCTGGGCGAGCCGCAGGCCCATGGCGGCCATGTTGAAGAGCTTCGGGTCCCCGCCGGGCCAGGTCTCGGCGCCGAGCGCGAGCACCGGTTCGACCGGGACGCCCGGCAGCGCGGCGTCGCCGCCGAAGTGGCGGGCGACCAGCTCGCGGTCGAAGCGGTCGATGCCGGCCGGGACGGGTGTGTGGGTGGTGAACAGGGTGCCGGCCCGGACGGACTCCAGGGCGGCGGCGAAGTCCAGGCCGACGCCGCCGGGGCCGGCTGAGCCGGTGGCGACCAGCTCGCGGATCCGTTCGACGCCGAGGAAGCCCGCGTGGCCCTCGTTGGTGTGGAACACCTCGGGGGCGGGGTGCCCGGTGAGCCGGCAGTAGGCGCGGACGGCGCGGACGCCGCCGATGCCGAGCAGCATCTCCTGGAGCAGCCGGTGCTCGCTGCCGCCGCCGTAGAGCCGGTCGGTGACGTCGCGCTCGGCGGGCGAGTTGGCCTCGATGTCGGAGTCGAGGAGCAGCAGCGGGACCCGTCCGACCTGGGCCTTCCAGATGTGCGCGGCCAGGGTGCGGCCGCCGGGCAGGGCGAGGTCGACCCGGCCGGGGGTGCCGTCGTCCTCCCGGAGCAGGCTGACCGCGAGTTCGTCCGGATCGAGCAGCGGGTAGCGCTCCTGCTGCCAGCCGTCCCGGCTGAGGGACTGCCGGAAGTAGCCGTGCCGGTAGAACAGGCCGACGCCGATGATCGGGACGCCGAGGTCGCTGGCGGCCTTGAGGTGGTCGCCGGCCAGGATGCCGAGCCCGCCGGAGTACTGGGGCAACGCGGCGGCGATGCCGTACTCGGGGGAGAAGTAGGCGATGGCGGCGGGCGGCGGGGTGGCGCCGTTCTCCTGTTGGGCCTGGTACCAGCGCGGGCCGCTGAGGTACTCGCGCAGGTCGTCGGCGAGGTCGCCGAGTCTGCGCAGGAACCGCCGGTCGGCGGCGAGGGCGGCGAGCCGGGCGGCCGGGACCTCCCCGAGCAGCCGCACCGGGTCCTCGCCGGTCGCGGCCCAGACCTCCGGGTCCACGGACCGGAAGAGGTCCCTGGTCTCGGGGTGCCAGGACCAGCGCAGGTTGAGGGCCAGCTCGTGCAGCGGCTGGAGTTGTTCGGGCAGGACGGTGCGGACGGTGAATCTGCGGATTGCCTTCACGGCGTGAAGCGTAGCCGCGATGTCCGTCATGACAGTGCGTCAAGTGGGCTATTGGGCATCCGTTCGGCCTATTGATGAGATCGCATTCGGCGCATTGGTCTGCACGGGGGGCGCGCGCGGCGCACATTTCCGGGGTCCTGCGCTACCAATGCATGAACACTGCGGAACAGGTCCATTTCCGATGGCTCATCCGCTCAGGACAAAGCCCGAAACTACTGTCGTACCGCTGCAAAAGTCTTGTCCCCGGTGCGAGGATGACTCAAGGTCGTTGATGCTGCGGGGAGTGCGGCGGCGGGTGGCGTCCGCCTTGAAGCAGCACGTCCGAATCCTTTTCGCGTTGATCGTTCCCCTTCTTCTTAGCCCATTCGGCGCTCACCTCGCACCGACGCGTGTCCTCGTGCTCGGCCTGCTCGTTCACGGGTCGACCGGGTCGCCCAGGGGCGTGCCCCTGGAGGCGCGCGCCGGGACGCGCGCGGCTCCAGGGCTCCCGTCGAGGGCTCGGCGGGCGCCGGGCAGGTTGCCGGGGACGGCGGCGCGGGCAGGCTTCCGGTCGCACGTCCTCCCCACCCAGCAGTCCTCCCGGTACTCCCCTGGCCCATCCCCGGCCCGCGGGAGCTGCCGCCGATCTCGGGCAGGAGTTTGACATGCACGGCGACACGCGGGACCAGTCCACACCGGTGGCCGACAGCCACGACGCAGCGGTCGCGGAATCCGCCGGACGGATGGATTCTGACACTCGGACGGATCCGGCGATGCCGGCGCCGCGGGCCGCCGGGGCGGTCCGCACCGAGCCGGCCGAAGCGGCCCGACAACCCGGGGCCGAGGAGGGCCGGACCGCGGCACCGCGCAGGCGCACCACCACCACGCGCCGCGCCGCCGCCACCGCGAAGGCCACCGCCGACGCTGCCGGGACCGCCGGGACCACCGCCGAGGGCGCCTCCGACGCCGCGCCGCGCAAGGCCTCCGCCCGCAAGCCCGCCGCCCGCAAGACGACAGAGAGCGACACCGTGATCGGCCGCATCCCCGTCCTGGACGTCAGCCCCCTCGTCGACGCCGGCCGTCGCCCGGCCAAGGCCGTCGTCGGCGAGACCTTCCTGGTCACCGCGACCGTGTTCCGCGAGGGCCACGACGCCGTCAACGCCAACGTGGTGCTGCGCGACCCGCGCGGCCGCGGCGGCCCGTGGACGCCGATGCGCGAGCTGGCCGAGGGCACCGACCGCTGGGGCGCGCACGTCACCCCGACCGCGCCCGGCCGCTGGTCGTACCTGGTCGAGGCGTGGAGCGACCCGGTCGCCACCTGGCGCCGGACCGCCGCCGTGAAGCTGCCCGCCGGGATCGACACCGCGCTGGTCCTGGAGGACGGCGCCCGGCTGCTGGAGCAGGCCGCCGCCGGCGTGCCGAAGAAGGAGGGCCGCGCGCACGTGCTGTCCGCCGCCGACGCGCTGCGCGACCCCGGCCTGCCGCCGCTGTCCCGGCTGGCCGCCGCGCTCGCCCCCGAGGTGCTGGACCTGCTGGCCCGGTACCCGCTGCGCGAACTGCTCAGCACCTCCCGCCCGCTGCCGCTCCAGGTGGACCGCGAGCGCGCGCTGTACGGCTCCTGGTACGAGTTCTTCCCCCGCTCGGAGGGGGCGGTGGTGGACCCGAGCGGCGTCGAGCCGCCGCGTTCGGGCACCCTGCGCACCGCCGCCGAGCGGCTGCCGGCCGTCGCCGGGATGGGCTTCGACGTGGTCTACCTGCCGCCGGTGCACCCGATCGGGCGAGCCTTCCGCAAGGGGCCGGACAACGCCCTGACGGCCGGTCCGCACGACGTCGGCTCGCCCTGGGCGATCGGCTCCCCCGAGGGCGGCCACGACGCCGTCCACCCCGACCTCGGCACGATCGAGGACTTCGACCACTTCGTCGCCGAGGCCGAGGCCCTGCACCTGGAGGTGGCGCTGGACTTCGCCCTCCAGTGCTCCCCCGACCACCCGTGGGTGAACAAGCACCCGGAATGGTTCAGCCACCGCGCGGACGGCACCATCGCGTACGCCGAGAACCCGCCGAAGAAGTACCAGGACATCTATCCGATCAACTTCGACCAGGACATGGAAGGAATCGTCAAGGAAACCATCCGGATCCTCCGGTTCTGGATGTCCCACGGCGTTCGGATCTTCCGGGTCGACAACCCGCACACCAAACCGGTGGCGTTCTGGGAGAAGGTGCTCGCCGACATCTCCCGCACCGACCCGGACGTCGTGTTCCTGGCGGAGGCCTTCACCCGGCCCGCGATGATGCACACCCTGGGGAAGATCGGTTTCCACCAGTCGTACACGTACTTCACCTGGCGCACCACCAAACCGGAACTCACCGAGTACCTCACCGAACTCACCGGTGACGCCGCCGCCTACATGCGGCCGAACTTCTTCGCCAACACCCCGGACATCCTGCACGGCTACCTCCAGCACGGCGGCCGCGCCGCGTTCGCGATCCGCGCCGTGCTCGCCGCCACCCTCGCCCCCAGCTACGGCGTCTACGCCGGCTTCGAGCTGTACGAGGACGAGCCGGCCCACCCCGGCTCCGAGGAGTACCTGCACTCGGAGAAGTACGAGCTGCGCCCGCGCGACTGGACCCGCACCGACTCCCTCGCCCCGCTGCTCACCGTGCTGAACCGGCTGCGCCGGCGCCACCCCGCCCTCCAGCAGCTGCGCAACCTGCGCTTCCACCCCACCGACAACGACCAGGTGCTCGCCTACTCCAAGACCGCGACCACCCCCGAGGGCCTCACCGACCAGGTCGTCACCGTGGTCAACCTCGACCCGCACCACGTCCAGGAGGCCACCGTCACCCTCGACGGCGACGGCCCGTACGCGGTGCACGACGAGCTCACCGGCGCCGTCTACACCTGGGGCCGGCACAACTACGTCCGGCTCGATCCCTCAGCCGAGCCGGCTCACCTCCTCACGGTTCGGAGGAACCCAGCGTGACTGTGAACGAGCCCGTCCCCGACACCTTCCCGGAGACCTCGAAGAAGAACCTGGACCCGGAGTGGTTCAAGCGTGCGGTCTTCTACGAGGTGCTGGTGCGGTCCTTCCAGGACAGCAACGGCGACGGGGTCGGGGACCTGAAGGGGCTCACCACCAAACTCGACTACCTGCAGTGGCTCGGGGTCGACTGCCTCTGGCTCCCGCCGTTCTTCGCCTCGCCGCTGCGCGACGGCGGGTACGACGTGGCCGACTACAAGTCGGTGCTGCCGGAGTTCGGCGACCTCGCCGACTTCATGGAGTTCGTCGACGCCGCGCACGCCCGCGGCATGCGCGTGATCATCGACTTCGTCATGAACCACACCAGCGACCAGCACCCGTGGTTCCAGGCCTCCCGGACGGACCCGGACGGCCCGTACGGCGACTTCTACATGTGGGCCGACGACGACAAGCAGTACCCGGACGCCCGGATCATCTTCGTCGACACCGAGACCTCCAACTGGACCTACGACCCGGTCCGCAAGCAGTACTTCTGGCACCGGTTCTTCTCCCACCAGCCGGACCTCAACTACGACAACCCCCGCGTCCAGCAGGAGATGATCGCCGGACTGCGGTTCTGGCTCGACCTCGGCATCGACGGCTTCCGGCTGGACGCGGTGCCGTACCTGTTCGCCCGCGAGGGCACCAACTGCGAGAACCTGCCGGAGACCCACGAGTTCCTCCAGCGGGTCCGCAAGGAGATCGACGCCGACTACCCCGACACCGTGCTGCTGGCCGAGGCCAACCAGTGGCCCGAGGACGTCGTCGACTACTTCGGCGACTTCACCGCGGGCGGCGACGAGTGCCACATGGCGTTCCACTTCCCGGTGATGCCCCGGATCTTCATGGCCGTGCGGCGGGAGTCCCGCTACCCGGTGTCGGAGATCCTCAGCAAGACCCCGCAGATCCCCGGCGGCTGCCAGTGGGGCATCTTCCTGCGCAACCACGACGAGCTGACCCTGGAGATGGTCACCGACGAGGAGCGCGACTACATGTACGCGGAGTACGCCAAGGACCCCCGGATGCGCGCCAACGTGGGCATCCGCCGCCGGCTCGCCCCGCTGCTGGAGAACGACCGCAACCAGATCGAGCTGTTCACCGCCCTGCTGTTCTCGCTGCCCGGCTCGCCGGTCCTCTACTACGGGGACGAGATCGGCATGGGCGACAACATCTGGCTGGGCGACCGGGACGGCGTGCGCACGCCGATGCAGTGGACCCCGGACCGCAACGCGGGTTTCTCCTCCGCCGACCCGGGCAGGCTCAGTCTGCCGCCCATCATGGATCCGGTGTACGGCTACCAGGTGACCAACGTCGAGGCACAGCAGAGCAGTTCGAGTTCGCTGCTGCACTGGACGCGTCGCATGATCGAGATCCGCAAGCTCAATCCGGCGTTCGGCCTCGGCACGTACACCGAACTGCCCTCCAGCAACCCCGCCGTGCTGGCCTTCGTGCGCGAACACGAGGGGGACCTGGTCATGTGCGTGAACAACTTCTCGCGGTTCGCGCAGCCGACCGAGCTGGATCTGCGGCAGTACGGCGGACGGTACCCGGTCGAGCTGATCGGCGGGGTGCGCTTCCCCTCTATCGGCGAGTGGCCCTACCTGCTCACGCTGGCCGGCCACGGCTTCTACTGGTTCCAGCTCCGGCAGCCGCCGCGGCTGAGCGGGACCAGGCGCTCGAAGTAACGATCCGCCACACCCTGCCCCACAGCACCACCAGACCCTCCGGGGGCGCGAGTTGTACCCCTGCGCCCCCGGAGTTCTCTGCACCGCCGCGTACGGAGAACAGCCCAACGGCCACCCACACGAAGGCGTGACACCTGAGCCCCGCTCGCGTGCCGCCGCCGCCGCGCCGCCGAAATCCGGAAGACTGACGGACCCGGCCAGACCCGTCGGGCAGTCCGCCCGCTTCCGGGGAAAGGGAGTCATGTCCGAAACCTCCCGTTCTCAAGCCCATGTGCAGCAGGACGCCCCCGCCGACCCCGCCGCACCGGCGGGCGCGCGGAGCACCGGGGCCCGGAGAACCGCCCTGGGGGTCAGCGAACTCGTCCAGGCCGCGCTGCCGCTGATCGCCGAGTGGCTCCCCACCCAGCGGTGGTACGCCGGGAAGGGACGGCCCATCACCGGCCTCACCCCGATGGTCGGAACCCCGCTCCAGGTCGGCGACCCCGCCCTGCTGCACCTGCTGCTGCGGGTCGAGCACGCCACCACGGCCGGCGCCCCGCACGGCGACATCTACCAACTCCTGCTCGGCATCCGCTCGGAGGGGCCCGCGGACATCGAGCCCAGCGCCGTGCTCGGCCGGCTCAGCCAGGGACCGTACGACGGCGCGGCGCTCTACGACGCCGTCCACGACCCCGAACTCACCGGGCGGCTGCTGGAACACCTCGCCACCGGCGACCGGTTCGGCGCGCTGTCCTTCCGCCGGACCCCCGGCTCCGGGCTCCCCGCCAACCTCCCCGGCCGCGCCTCCACCGCCGAGCAGTCCAACAGCTCGGTCATCTACGGCACCTCGTACATCCTCAAACTGTTCCGCCGCATCCACCCCGGCACCAACCCCGACCTCGAACTCTCCCTCGCCCTCTCCCGAGCCGGCTCCACCCGGATCCCCCGGGTCGCCGCCTGGTTCGAGAGCCGGCTGGAACGCGCCGAACCCGCCACCCTCGGGCTGCTCCAGCGCTACCTGCCGGACGCCGAGGACGGCTGGGAGCTCGCCCTCGACCAGGTCGGCCGGCTCAAGGGCGACCCCTCCCCCGGCAACTTCGCCATCGAGGCCCACCGGCTCGGCCGGGCCACCGCCGAAGTCCACCGGGTCCTGGCCCGCTCGATGCCGGTCGCCCGGCTCGACCGCGCCCAGACCAGCCGGCTCGCCACCACCATGGCCGACCGGCTGGACAGCGCCGTCGCCGCCGTCCCCGGCCTGCTGCGCTACCGGGCCGCACTGCGCACCGCCTTCCAGCAGCTCGCCGACGCCCACCCCGACGGCCTGCCCGTCCAGCGCATCCACGGCGACCTGCACCTCGGACAGGCCATGCGCACTCCGCACGGCTGGGTGCTGCTGGACTTCGAGGGCGAACCCGCCAAGTCCGTCAACGAACGCCGCGAACCCCAGCCCGCGCTGCGCGACGTCGCCGCCATGCTCCGCTCCTTCGACTACGCGGCAGCCCACCTGCTGGCCGGCGGCCCGGTCGACCCGGAACTCGCCCACCTCGCCGCCGCCTGGGCCCAGCGCAACCGCACCGCCTTCTGCGCCGGCTACACCGCCGGCGGCGGCGCCGACCCGGCGGCCTCACCGGAGCTGATGCGGGCCCTGGAGATCGACAAGGCGGTGTACGAGGTCGTGTACGAGGCCCGGCACCGGCCGAGCTGGCTGCCGATCCCGCTCGCCGCGATCAACCGGCTCGCCCTCACCGTCTGACCGCCCCGGCCCCACCCGCACCCCTGCCCTGCCCACCCCCGGCCCCGCCCGCACCCCCTGCCCTACCCGCACCCCCGGTTCCGCCGCCCTGGAGTTAGCCCACCCCCCGTCGCAGGAGGACCCAGCCGTGACGCCGCTCGACCCGCCCGGCCGCACCACCCGCCCCGTCCCGGCCACGTTCCTGGCCGGCCCGGACTCGCCCCGGCCCGAGCCCGTCCCGGCCGAGGAGTCCGCGCCGGTCGCGGAGTCCGCACCGGCCACGGCTCCGCCCACGGCCTCGCTGCGCCTGCCCGAGGCGCCGCTGCCGCCGTCCGAGGTGGACCGGCTGGTCGGCGGGCAGCACCACGACCCGCACGCCCTGCTCGGCGCGCACCCGGTGCACGGCGGCACCGCGATCCGGGTGCTGCGCCCGTTCGCCGAGCGGGTGGTCGTCGAGACCACCCAGGGCCCGGCCGAACTCACCCATCAGCAGGGCGGGTTGTTCACCGGACTGGTGGCCGGCGCCGACGCCGTGGACTACCGGCTGCTGGTGACCTACCCCGGCGGCGAGCCGCTGGCCCAGCACGACGGCTACCGCACCCCGCCCACCCTCGGCGAACTCGACCTGCACCTGATCTCCGAAGGCCGGCACGAGCAGCTGTGGCAGGCCCTCGGCTCGCACGTGCGGACCGTCGACGGCGTCGCCGGCACCGCCTTCGCGGTCTGGGCGCCGAACGCCGTCGGCGTCCGGCTGATCGGCGACTTCAACCACTGGGACGGCACCGGGCACCCGATGCGCTCGCTCGGCTCGTCCGGCATCTGGGAGCTCTTCGTCCCGGGCCTCGCCGAGGGTGCCGCGTACAAGTACGAGGTCCACACCCGGCAGGGCTGGGTGCTCGACAAGGCCGACCCGCTCGCCCGGGCCGCCCAGTGCCCGCCCGCCACCGCCTCGGTGGTCACCTCCTCCGACTACCACTGGCAGGACGGCGAGTGGATGGCCCGCCGGGCCCGCGCCGCGCACCACCGGGCACCGATGTCCGTCTACGAGCTGCACCTGGCCTCCTGGCGGCCCGACCTCACCGACTACCGCGCCATCGCCGATGAACTTCCGCGCTACCTCAAGGAATTGAACTTCACCCACGTGGAGTTCATGCCGGTCATGGAGCACCCCTTCGGCGGCTCCTGGGGCTACCAGGTGTCCGGCTACTACGCGCCCACCGCCCGGCTCGGCAGCCCCGACGACTTCCGCCACCTGGTCGACACCCTGCACCGGCACGGCATCGGCGTGATCGTCGACTGGGTGCCCGCCCACTTCCCCAAGGACGCCTTCGCGCTCGCCCGCTTCGACGGCGAGCCGCTGTACGAGCCGGCCGACCCGCTGCGTGCCGAGCACCCCGACTGGGGAACCCTGGAGTTCGACTACGGCCGCACGGAGGTGCGCAACTTCCTCGTCGCCAACGCGGTCTACTGGTGCGAGGAGTTCCACATCGACGGCCTGCGGGTGGACGCCGTCGCCTCCATGCTCTACCTCGACTACTCCCGCGAGGGCGGCGCCTGGACGCCCAACCAGCACGGCGGCCGGGAGAACCCGGACGCGGCCGCGTTCCTCCAGGAGATGAACGCCACCGTCTACCGGCGCTGCCCCGGCGTGGTCACCATCGCCGAGGAGTCCACCGCCTGGGACGGCGTCACCCGCCCCACCGACGCCGGCGGCCTCGGCTTCGGACTCAAGTGGAACATGGGCTGGATGCACGACTCGCTGGTCTACATGTCCAAGGAGCCGGTGCACCGCAAGTTCCACCACAACGAGATCACCTTCTCGATGGTGTACGCCTACTCGGAGAACTACGTCCTGCCGATCTCGCACGACGAGGTGGTGCACGGCAAGCAGGCGCTGGTCTCCAAGATGCCCGGCGACTGGTGGCAGCAGCGCGCCAACCACCGCGCCTACCTGGGGTTCATGTGGTCCCACCCGGGCAAGCAACTGCTCTTCATGGGGCAGGAGTTCGCCCAGGGCGCGGAATGGGACCACGAGCAGGGCCCACAGTGGTGGGTGCTCGACGAGCGGTGGCCCGCCCACCAGGACCACCGCGGTGTCCGCCGGCTGGTCCGCGACCTCAACCGGCACTACCTGGACACCCCCGCCCTCTGGGAACGGGACACCACCCCGGACGGCTTCCGCTGGCTCGACGGCGGCGCCGCCGAGGACAACCTGCTCTCCTTCGTCCGGTACGCGGCCGACGGCTCGCCACTGGTCGCGGTCTGCAACTTCTCCCCCGTCGTCCGGCACGGCCACCGGATCGGCCTGCCCGACCTGGACGGCCGCGACCAGCTGTGGGAGGAACTGCTCAACACCGACGCCGAGGCCTACGGCGGCGGCGGCATCGGCAACTCCCACCCGGTCAAGGCCGAACCGACCCCCTGGCACGACCAGCCCCGCTCCGCCGAACTGGTCCTCCCCCCGCTCGCCACCCTCTGGCTCCGCCCGGCCCGCTGAGGGCCTGGGCACCAGAACACCTGAGCGCCTGAGTGTCTGCCCGGCCGGGCAGGCGCTCAGCGCGGTGCCGACACCGGGAAGCCGAGGTCCTCCGCGGCCCTGCCCAGCTCGCGGTCGTAGGTGATGAACTCGGTCAGCTCCGTCCGGAACGGGTCCGCGCTGGCCAGGTGCAACGCGTCCAGCGAGCCGAGGCGCGGAGTGCGGTAGGAGAGCGCCCGGGCGAGCACCGCGCTGCTGAGGTCGACCTGGTGGCTGCCCCGGAGCGCCTGGTCCACGTAGTAGGGGACCTGCTGGTGGGCCAGGCCCGCGCGGAGCAGGGTGCGGGTGATCTCCAGCCGGGCCAGCGCGCCGGTGATCAGCTCGGTCCCGGCGGGCAGCGCCCGCCGCCACGCCCGCAGTGCGGCCGTCTCGGGCTCCGGCTTGATGAACTTCAGCAGCGCGCAGGAGTCGAGGTAGATCAACGGTTCCGCTCCCGTTCGCGGTCTTCCACCAGGAGGTCCGAGAGGCTGCCGATCTCCGGCAGCAGATCGAGGGCCAGCTCGGGCATGCCCTCCTCGGCGGGCGGGGTGACCTCGCCGGCCGCGATCATGCGTTCGAGGGTCGTCGCCGGGGGCTCCTCCGGCACGAGTCTCAGCACGGGCCGCCCGCGGTCGGTGACGACGATCGTCGCGCCGGCCCGGACCCGCGCGACCGCCTTCGACGGGTTCTGGTTCAGCTCACGCAGTCCCATGGTCTCCATGCCCTCCAATGTAACTACCTCATGTAGGTACATCAAGAGCGGGCGGCAGCGCAAACCCCGTGCCCAGGACGTTCAGCCCTTGCCCCGACTCGGCCGCTCTGCTCGCGGACGTCCGTTCGCAGTGCGAAGGTATGGTCGATATGGCCATATTCCGAGACGACGGGACGGAGACACCCACGTGGCGCGCAGCGTGTACGTGACCGGTATCGACCGGGGGGACGGCCGACAGGCGGTCGAACTCGGGGTCATGGAACTGCTCACCCGCCAGGTGGACCGGGTCGGGGTGTTCCGGCCGCTGGTGCACGCGCCCGTGGGGGCGCCTCCCGGCCACCGGGCCGGGGGCGCGCCGGGCTCGGACCACGTGGTGGAGCTGCTGCGCGGCCGGTACCGGATCGACCTGCCGAGTTCCGAGCTGTACGGGCTCAGCTACGAGGAGGCCGCCGCGCTGCAGGCCGCCCACGGGCAGGACGAGCTGGTCTCCGCCCTGGTCGACCGCTTCCGCGCGCTGGAGCGGCGCTGCCAGGCGGTGCTGGTGCTCGGCACCGACTTCGCCGACACCAACATCCCGGACGAGCTGGCCTTCAACGCCCGGCTGGCCAACGAGTTCGGCGCCGCCGTGCTGCCGGTGGTCGGCGGGCACGCCGAGGACCCGGAGGCCGTCATCGCCGAGGTCCGCAACGCCCACCGGGCGTTCACCGACCTGGGCTGCGAGACCCTGGCGATGATCGCCAACCGGGTCGCCCCGGGTGCCAAGCAGCGGATCCAGCGCAAGCTCACCGAGAAGCTGCCGATCCCCGCCTACGTCATCCCGGAGGAGCCGGCGCTGGCCGCGCCGACCGTCGCCCAGCTGGTCGAGACGACCGGCGCCGAGGTCCTGCTCGGGGACGCCGCCGGCCTGGCCCGGGACGTCCGCGGCTTCGTCTTCGGCGGCGCCATGCTGCCCACCTTCCTGGACGCCCTGACCGAGGGCGCCCTGGTCGTCACCCCCGGGGACCGCGCCGACCTGGTGATCGGCTCACTGGCCGCGCACGCCGCCGGTGCCCCGCCGATCGCCGGCGTGCTGCTGACGCTCGGCCAGCACCCCGGCCCGAACGTGATGGCACTGGCCGCCCGGCTCGCCCCCGGCACCCCGGTCGCGGTCGTCCCGGAGGGCAGCTGGCCGACCGCCGCGACCCTCACCCACCTGGAGGGCAAGCTCACCGCGGCCAGTCCGCGGAAGGCCGAGATCGCCCTCGGACTGTTCGAACTGCACGTCGACACGGCCGAGTTGACCAACCTGATCGAGGTCGGCCGGTCCGAGCGCGTCACCCCGATGATGTTCGAGCACGAGCTGCTGGAGCGGGCCCGGGCGAGCCGGCGGCACGTCGTCCTGCCGGAGAGCACCGAGGAGCGGGTGCTGCGCGCGGCCGAGATCCTGCTGCGCCGCAACATCTGCGACCTCACCCTGCTCGGCGAGGCCGACGCGGTGCGCCGCAAGGCCGCGGGCCTCGGCATCGACCTCCCGCAGGAGCAGTCGGGCGGCGACCGCGCCCAGGTCCGGATCGTCGACCCGACCACCAGCCCGCTGCGCCGCCAGTTCGCCGAGCTGTACGCCCGGCTGCGCGCCCACAAGGGGATGACCGTCGAGCTGGCGCTGGACGTGGTCACCGACGTCTCGTACTTCGGCACCCTGATGGTCCAGGAGGGCATCGCGGACGGCATGGTCTCCGGCGCGGTGCACTCCACCGCCGCGACCATCCGGCCCGCCTTCGAGGTGATCAAGACCTCGCCGGGCGCGGCCATCGTGTCGAGCGTCTTCTTCATGTGCCTGGCCGACAAGGTGCTGGTGTACGGCGACTGCGCGGTCAACCCCGACCCGGACGCCCAGCAGCTGGCCGACATCGCGATCCAGTCCGCCGCCACCGCCGCCCAGTTCGGGGTGGAGCCGCGGGTCGCGATGCTCTCGTACTCGACCGGCACCTCCGGGTCCGGCGCGGACGTCGACAAGGTCCGCAAGGCCACCGAACTGGTCCGCGAGCTGCGGCCGGACATCCTGGTCGAGGGCCCGATCCAGTACGACGCGGCGGTGGACGCCCACGTCGCGGCCACCAAGCTGCCGGGCTCCGCGGTGGCGGGCCGGGCGACCGTGCTGATCTTCCCGGACCTCAACACCGGCAACAACACCTACAAGGCGGTCCAGCGCTCGGCGGGCGCGGTGGCGGTCGGCCCCGTCCTCCAGGGCCTGCGCAAGCCCGTCAACGACCTCTCGCGCGGCGCGCTGGTCCAGGACATCGTCAACACCGTCGCGATCACCGCCATCCAGGCCCAGGACGAGAAGGAGTCGAAGGCATGAGCGAAGGAACGCGCGTTCTCGTCCTGAACGCCGGCTCCTCGTCGGTGAAGTACCAGCTGATCGACATGCTGGACGGCACCCGGCTGGCCTCCGGCCTGGTGGAGCGGATCGGCGAGCCCGGCGGGCGGCTGGTGCACACCCCGCACTCGGGCGGGCCGCGCGAGCTGCCGCAGCTCTTCCCGGACCACTCCGCCGCCCTGAAGGCCGTCGCCGAGGAGCTGGCCGCCGACGGCCTCGGGCTGGACTCCCCCGAGCTGGCCGCGATCGGCCACCGGGTGGTGCACGGCGGCAAGCGGTTCACCGAGCCGACCGTGGTCACCGACGACGTGCTCAAGGAGATCCGCCGGCTGATCCCGGTCGCGCCGCTGCACAACCCGGCCAACATCACCGGCATCGAGGTGGCCCGCGCGCTGCGCCCGGACCTCCCCCAGGTGGCCGTCTTCGACACCGCCTTCCACGCCTCGATGCCCGAGTTCTCGGCCCGGTACGCGATCGACAAGGCCGTGGCCGACGAGCACCGGGTGCGCCGCTACGGCTTCCACGGCACCTCGCACCAGTACGTCTCGCGGGCCACCGCCCGGCTGCTCGGCAAGGACCCGGCCGAGGTGAACGTGATCGTGCTGCACCTGGGCAACGGCGCCTCCGCCTCGGCGGTCGCCGGCGGTCGCTGCCTGGACACCTCGATGGGCCTGACCCCGCTGGAGGGCCTGGTCATGGGCACCCGCTCGGGCGACATCGACGCCGGTGTGGTGTTCCACCTGCACCGGGTGGGCGGGCTGTCGATCGACGAGATCGACGACCTGCTCAACCGCCGCAGCGGTCTGCGCGGCCTGTGCGGCGACAACGACATGCGCGAGATCATGCGCCGGGCCGGGGCCGGGGACGCCGACGCGAAGCTCGCCTTCGACGCGTACATCCACCGGCTGCGCAAGTACATCGGCGGCTACTACGCCGTGCTCGGCCGGGTGGACGCGATCGCGTTCACCGCGGGCGTCGGGGAGAACGCGGCGCCGGTGCGCGCGGCGGCCACCGCCGGGCTGGACGAACTGGGCATCGCGGTCGACCCCGAGCTGAACTCGGTGCGCTCCGGCGAGGCCCGGATCATCTCGCCCGCGTACGCCCGGGTGGCGGTCGCCGTGGTGCCCACCGACGAGGAACTGGAGATCGCCCGGCAGGCCTTCGCCCTGGTGCACCGGCGGCCCGGGAACTGACCGGCCGCCGTCTCGCCCCTCGGAATCCTTCGTCGGCGATTCCTCTCGATTCGTGCCGAATGCACCTATAACACGAACGGATAGACTGATCCATATGCGCCGAGCGAAAATTGTCTGCACCCTGGGTCCGGCGACGGACTCCTACGAACAGCTGAAGGCCATCGTCGAGGCGGGCATGAACGTCGCCCGACTGAACATGAGCCACGGCAACCACGCGGACCACGAGGAGCGGTACCGCAAGGTCCGCCAGGTCTCGGAGGACACCGGCAAGGCCATCGGCGTCCTGGCCGACCTCCAGGGTCCCAAGATCCGTCTGGCGACCTTCGCCAACGGCCCGGTGACCGTCGACAACGGCGACGAGTTCACCATCACCACCGAGGACGTCCCCGGTGACCAGCACATCTGCGGCACCACCTACAAGGGCCTGCCCGGCGACGTCAAGCCCGGCGACCCGATCCTGATCAACGACGGCGTCATCGCCCTGGAGGTCGTCAGCGTCGACGGCCCGCGGGTGAAGACCGTGGTGATCGAGGGCGGCGTGCTCTCGAACAACAAGGGCATCAACCTGCCCGGCGCGGCCGTGAACGTGCCCGCCCTGTCCGAGAAGGACAAGGACGACCTGCGCTTCTCGCTGCGCCTGGGCGTCGACATGATCGCCCTGTCCTTCGTCCGCAACGCGGACGACATCAAGGACGTCCACGAGGTCATGGACGAGGTCGGCATCCGCGTGCCGGTCATCGCCAAGATCGAGAAGCCGCAGGCCGTCGAGGCCATGGAGGAGATCGTCCTCGCCTTCGACGCCATCATGGTCGCCCGCGGCGACCTGGCCGTCGAGTACCCGCTGGAGCGGGTGCCGCTGGTCCAGAAGCAGCTGATCACGCTGGCCCGCCGCAACGCCAAGCCCGTCATCGTCGCCACCCAGATGATGGAGTCGATGATCCACGCCTCGCGCCCCACCCGCGCCGAGGTCTCCGACGTCGCCAACGCCATCCTGGACGGCACCGACGCGGTCATGCTGTCCGCCGAGTCGAGCGTCGGCAAGTACCCGATCGAGACCGTCCGCACCATGAGCCGGATCGCCGAGAAGGCCGAGGAGGAGCTGCTGTCCCAGGGCCTCCAGCCGCTCAACCCGGGCCGCAAGCCGCGCACCCAGGGCGGCTCGATCGCCCGCGCCGCGTGCGAGCTGGGCGACTTCCTGAACGGCCAGGCGCTGGTCGCGTTCACCAAGTCCGGTGACACCGCCCGCCGCCTGTCCCGCTACCGTTCGCCGATCCCGGTGGTCGCGTTCACCCCGGACGTCGCCACCCGCAACCAGCTCTCGCTGAGCTGGGGCGTCGAGGCGCACGTCACCGAGCAGGTCGGGTCCACCGACGAGATGGTCGCCCAGGTCGACCGGGAGCTGCTGCGCATGGGCAAGCTCGCCGAGGGCGCGACCGTCATCGTCACCGCCGGCTCGCCCCCCGGCATCCCCGGCAACACCAACATGGTCCAGGTGCACCACCTGGGCACCCGGGGCGAGTAACACCCCGTGGCACCGCCGCCCGTGGGGCGGTCCTCCGCTGGAGGGCCGCCCCACGGGCGTTCTCGCGACGTCGCCGCCGTGGCGCGTCCGCCGGTCGCCTACTTGTCGCTGTAGGGCGCGTCGTCGTTGAACAGGCGCATGCCGGGGATGGTCAGCGTGCCGCCGAACTGGCCGGCCTGCTTGGCGGTGACCCCGGTCAGCTCCAGGTCCAGCGGGATCGGGATCGAACCGATCAGGTCGTACAGCCAGCGCGGCAGAGTGTCCGGGGTGAGGGTGATCTCGCCCAGGTCGATCGGGATCGGCAGGCCGAGCACCTTGGAGAGGTGGCCGGACAGCCGCTCCACGTACATCGTGACCGGGCCCTTGCGCATGGTCGAGGTCGAGCCGGGGGCGCCCTTCACGTGGAAGGTCTTGCCGTTGCCCTGCAACGTCGACATGTCGAGGTTGTCGATGTCGACGCTGTCCACCACGAACTTCAGCACCCGCTTGGTGCCGGTCGGGGTCCGCACGTCGTAGACGCCGTGGAAGGCCGCGCCGTGCAACGCCAGCCTGCTGGTCGCCAGCGTCCAGTTCTGCTGCGGGACGACGTCCCCGGTGGCGGGCGCGCCGGCGCTCAGACCGCTGGTGTCCACCGCGCAGTTGGGGTTGGCGCTCGGCGAGGACGACGGGATCTCGGCGGCGGTCCCGGACGGGGTGGCGGAGGCCGTCTTCGGGCTCGCCTTGCCGCTCGGCTTCCCCGTCGTACCGCCGGCCGGGCCGCTGGTGGCGGAGGCCGGCGCGGCGGGCGAGGCCTGGTCGCCCGCCGGGGTCTGCTCGCCGCTGCCGGCGGCGGGCGGCGGGGTGCCGGGCGGCCCGTCGGCCGGGGCCCCGGTCGTCGGGGCCTGCGGCTGGACCGGCGTGTCGGCGCGCGGGGCCGGGACGGCCGGTGCGGGGGCCTGGGTGGTGGCCGGCGCGGGGGTGCCGGTCGACTTGGCGCTCGGCGTCGGGCTCGGTGAACCACCCGGGTCCAGCAGGTGGTTGACGCCGCCCAGGACGTCGCCGATCAGCCCGGCCTGGTGGACCGTGTCCGAACCGCCGGGGGCGGCGGAGCGGGCGGCCGGCGGCGTGGTCGCCGGGGTGCCGGCCGTGCCGGTCGGGGTCGCGCCGTCGCTCGGCGTACCGGCCGGCGCGGAGGGCTGCTGGGTGGGCGCGCCGGTCGGCGTCCGGGTGGGGATCGCGCTCGGCCCCGTCGAAGCCCCCGTCGAGGGCGCGGTGGGGGGCACCGTGGACGGGCCGGGCGGCGGCTCGGGCAGCTCGCTCTTGGGGACGGGCGTCTCCAGCGGCGCGACGTCCGGCACGGTGGCGGGCGCGGTCCCGCAGGGCTTGCCCGCCGTGGACTCGGCGACGGCCGGGTTCGGGGTGTACGCGGCGGCCATCAGCAGTGCCGTCGGCACCGCGGCCATCGCCAGCGCGCGGCCTCTCAGCCGGACCCGGACGGGCGTGCGCGGCGCCGCGTGTCGACCGGCGCGCTGCGGTTGGTCGTCCGACGCGCTCACCGCGCCTCCTTCGGGTCCACGGCGGCGGCCTGCTCGTTCGACGCGGCCTGTGCGGGCAGCTTCGCGGTGGGCGCTTCGGCCGCCGCGGGCTCGGTGGCGACGCTCTCGACGACGACCGCGCTCTCGCCGACGGCGGCCTCGGCGGCCGGGGTCCCAAGTGCGGGGGCCTCGGCAGCGGGGGCCTCGGTGGCGGGGGCCTCGGTGGCGACGCTCGCGGCGACGGCGGTCTTGGCCGCCTTCGGCTCCGGCAGCGGCGCCCAGGACGCCATCAGACCGCCGCCGATCAGCCCCGGCAGCAGCGCCAGGCCGAACCCGGCCAGGTTGGAGACCGGGATCGAGACCAGCGTCAGCAGGGTGGTGGCGACCCCCGCGAAGACCCGCACGGTCGGCTGGAACCACGCGGTCAGCCCGAGCACGATCAGCAGCACGCCGATGATCAGCGATCCGGCGCCCGCCGTGGTGGCCATGGCCACCGTCATGCCGCCCAACGAGAGCTTGGCGTACGGGAAGTACATGATCGGGACGCCGGCGATCATGGCCAGCAGGCCGCCGTAGTACGGCCGCGTCCGACGGAAGGTACGGAACACCCGGCGCAGCCACTGGACGGGGTTCTCGTGCTCGGCGGGCCGGAATGAGGCAAGGGCGCTGGACACGGTGCAGCTCCTCGATGGTGTGAACGAGGGATGGACGAGACACGGGATCCGGTGGCGGCGCACGCGCCGCCACCGGTCCCACAGGTGCCGTCGGGGCGGCGGACCGGGCCCGGTCCGCCGCCCGTCAACGGCCTAGTAGCACTCGCCGGTGCCGTCGGTGTGCAGCGCGAGCTTCAGGCCGGGGAGCTTGAAGGTGCCGGCCGAGGTGGCCCAGGCGGTCTGCTGCACGTTGTACAGGTCGGCCTTGTCGGCGGCCTGGGCGAAGCCGGTCGCGCCGGACGGCAGGCCGCCGAGCTTGGACTTCCAGCCCTGGGTGGCCTCGCCCTTGAGGGTCGAGGCGTCCTGGCCGATGTTGATGTTGGTGAACTCGGCGTCCGCGTTCAGCTGGTCGAGGTCGATCAGCAGGTTCTTGGCGTAGACCTGCTTCTTGACGTCGTCGCTGTTGCCCGCCTCCAGGCGAAGGACGATCTTGGGCAGCTTCCACGGCAGGCCGGGGATGACGTTGGGGTCGGTCACCACCGACTGGCAGAGGCCCTTGATGGTGGCCTCGTCGAAGGCCGAGACGGCGACCGGGTGCGGAGTGCCGTTCACCTCGGCGTCGATCGAGCCGAACTGGGCGAAGTTCTTGCCGTGCAGCTCCGGCGTGGTGACCTTGAAGCTCTGGCCGGAGACGCTGAACGAAGCCGCCAGCGCGTTGTTGGCCATGGCGGCGCCGACCATCGCGGTGGCCGCGATGCTCGGCACCATCACCAGCGCGAAGCGCTTCCAGCGGGTCTTGCCGTAGGTCTGGGACATGCGAGTCCTCCTTCTAGGACGTACATCTCCGGCTCCCCGGCGGCGCGCCCGCACCGGTGGGGGACTGGGATGGGAGAGAGCTACGTCCTCGGTAGCGGAGAGCGCCTTGGGCGTCGTCGGACGCGGGAGCGGCCGGCACACAGCGGCACTCCCGTCCCTCCACCGGCCGTCCTTGCGGGGCGGCGGGCAGGACCGACGACATCGGCGATCACCCCCGAGCGACAACCAGCGACCGCGCAGGGCCGCGCGGCCGGTCGAAGGACAGGAACCGCCGTGGGACCGCGGATACCCCCCTGCCCTCCCTACCGCCGACCGGGGCCGGCGGATCACCCGGTGGGGATCCCGTGCTCCACGTGGCCGACCGGATCGGAGGGTGTGGAGTCAGGGACCGGGCGTCGCCGATCGTGCTCGAATCCCGGGCGAAGCACAAGAGGTTCCTTACTGACGGGTAATGCAACACCCGGTGGCATTGACCACGGAATCGGCGCAGCATGCACCGTGTGTGACGCCATGAAGGAAACGTGACGAAGAAATCCGCCGGAAACACGAACGAAACACCCGTGGACAGTCACCAAGTGTGACTGTCCACGGGTGTTGTCAAGATTTGGTAAACCTCTGTCCGGTTGACCGGATTGTCGCCAAATCACCCGGCGACACCGCAGGTCATTCGCCGTGCCAGGACCCACCCGGGACCGCCCGGGCCAGGACCGGAGGCGGCGTCAGAACAGCACGCGCGCCAGCGCGGTGCGGGCCGCGGTGACCCGCGGATCCTCCGGGCCGATCACCTCGAAGAGCTCCAGCAGGCGCAGCCGGGCGGCGTCCCGGTCCTCACCGGCGGTCCGGCCGACGGTATCCACCAGCCGGCCGAAGGCGTCCTCGACGTGACCGCCCACCAGGTCCAGGTCGGCCGCCCGCAGCTGGGCCTCGACGTCCTTCGGGTCGGCCGCGGCCGCGGCGCGGACGGCCTGCGGGTCCACGCTCTCGATCCGCTGCAGCAGTTCGGCCTGGGCGAGGCCCAGCCTGGCCTCGGTGTTGCCCGGCTGGTCGGCCAGAACGTTCCGGTAGGCCTGGACGGCGCCGCCCAGGTCGCCGCTGTCCAGCGCGTCGTGCGCGGCGGCCAGGGCCGGGTCCTCCGGCCGCTGCGGGGCGGCGTCCGGCGCCTCGCCCGGGACCCCGGCGCCGCCGACCACGCCGAAGCGCTGCTCGGCGACCAGGATCAGCTGGTCCAGCACCTTGCGGACGTTGGCCGCGCTCTCGGCGCCCTGGAACAGCGGCACCAGCTGGCCGGCCACCACGGCCATCACGGCCGGGATGCCCTGGATGCCGAACTGCTGGGAGATCAGCGGGTTGGCGTCCACGTCGATCTTGGCGAGCACGAACCGGCCGGCGTACTCCTCGGCCAGGCCCTCCAGGATCGGGCTGAGCTGCTTGCAGGGGCCGCACCACTCGGCCCAGAAGTCGATGACGACCGGCACTTCGGTGGAGCGCTGGACGACCTCGGCCTCGAAGGTGTCCTCGGTGACGTCGATGACGAGCGCGTAGGCGGACTGCGCGGGGGCGACTCCGGCCGCTTCGTCGGCGGCCGCCTGGCGGGCCCGCTCGACCCTGGCCTGCTCGGCCTTCTGGGCAGCCTCGCCGGCTGCCTTCACTGCGGCGAGGTCGACCGCACCGCGCAGGGCGGAGCTGTTGAGACGCGAATTCCGTGGCTGCATGGCACCATCCTCCCCCGTCCGCGCCGCCTGCGGGCAACCAACCTCCGGAAAGTCGCCCCGCACGGGCCGCGCGGCGCGGATTCCCGGGCGCGGTGGCCCTCCCCCGGTAGCCTGAACCGTTCGGCGCGGATCCCCACCCGCGCCCGCGCCGCCCCGTCCCACGGGTGCGGCGCCTGGTTGTCACTGCTTTCGCTACGAGTCGTAGCGTAACTGGAGCCGGGGTCCCGGCCGCAAGCCCCACCGGCGGTTCCGCGACGTGACCTGCCCCACTTTCCGGGGCGGCCCGGCTGCCCGAACGGGCGAACAGCCGCTACCGTTACCAGCCCCACCCATGTTACTCACCAGTAGAGCGCAAGGAGGCCCGGTTGCCGGCCCCCCAGCCCCCCGCGAACCCGGACGTCACGGGCCCGGAGACCGCGGACGGCCCCGCCCCCTCGGCGGGTGCCGCGACCAGGGCCAAGGGCCGCCCGCGCAGCGCCGCCGCCGACCGCGCCATCCTCGACGCCACCCGCGAGGCCCTCGCCGAACTCGGCTGGGGCGGGCTGACCATGGGCCACGTCGCGACCCGCGCCAAGGTCGCCAAGACCACCCTCTACCGCCGCTGGCCGTCCAAGAACGAACTCGTGGTGGACGCCGTCGCCAGCCTCTTCGACGACCTGGTGATGCCCGACCTCGGCAGCCTGCGGGCCGACATCGAGGCGGTGGTCGCCCAGTTCGCCGACCTGCTGGCCCGCCCCGAGACCCAGGCCGCACTGCTCGCGCTGTTCGCCGAGGGCACCCGCGACCCGCACCTGCGCCGCCGGATCCGGGAGGCCATCGTCGACCCGCAGAAGCGCCTGGTCCGGCAGGGCCGGGCGGCCGCCCAGGCGCGCGGCGAACTCGCCCCGGACGCCGACCCGCGGACGGCCTGCGAGGAGATCGACATCATCTTCGACACCATCGCCGGGACGGTCGAGCACCGCGTCCTGGTCAGCGGCGAGCCGATCACCGCCGACTGGACCCGCCGCTTCACCAACCTGCTGCTCGGCCCCTTCCCCAGCCTGCTGGGCGACTGAGGGTACGACGAAGCCGCCCCGCACGGAGCTCCGTACGGGGCGGCCCACCGGCACGTCCTAGAAGGACGCGTTCTCCCGGTACGTCCCCCACTCCTCGCGCAGCGCGTTGCAGATCTCGCCCAGGGTCGCCTCGGCGCGCACCGCGTCCAGCATCGGCGGGATCATCGACTCGCCCGAGCGCGCGGCCGCCAGCATGGCGTCCAGCCCGGCCCGCACCGCCGCCTCGTCCCGGGCCTCCTTGCGCTCGCGCAGCACCCGCACCTGCTCGCGTTCGACCTCGTGGCTGACCCGGAGGATCTCCAGTTCGGGGGTGACGCTGCGGGGGTGGCAGTTGACGCCGACCACGCGCTTGTCCCCCTTCTCCACCGACTGCTGGTACTGGAAGGCCGCCTCGGCGATCTCGCCGGTGAACCAGCCCTCCTCGATCCCGCGCAGGATGCCGGAGGTGATCGGGCCGATCCCGTGGTCCTCGCGGCCCTTGTCGAGGATCCGCTGGAAGATCGCCTCGGCCTGCTGCTCGATCCGGTCGGTGAGCGCCTCGACGTACCAGGAACCGCCCAGCGGGTCGGCCACGTTGGCGACGCCGGTCTCCTCCATCAGCACCTGCTGGGTGCGCAGGGCGATCTCGGCGGCCTGCTCGGAGGGCAGCGCCAGGGTCTCGTCCAGGGCGTTGGTGTGCAGCGAGTTGGTGCCGCCGAGCACCGCGGACAGCGCCTCCACGGCGGTGCGGACCACGTTGTTGTACGGCTGCTGCGCGGTCAGCGAGACGCCGGCGGTCTGGGTGTGGAAGCGCAGCCACTGCGCCTTGTCGGTCTTGGCGCCGAAGCGGTCGCGCATCCAGCGGGCCCAGATCCGGCGCGCGGCGCGGAACTTGGCGATCTCCTCGAAGAAGTCCAGGTGCGCGTCGAAGAAGAAGGACAGGCCGGGCGCGAAGACGTCCACGTCCAGGCCCCGGGACAGGCCCAGCTCGACGTAGGCGAAGCCGTCGGCGAGGGTGTACGCGAGCTCCTGCGCGGCCGTCGCCCCGGCCTCGCGGATGTGGTAGCCGGAGACGGACAGCGGCTTGTACGCGGGGATGCCCTGGGCGCAGTACGCCATCAGGTCGCCGATCAGCCGCAGGTGCGGCTCGGGGGCGAAGAGCCACTCCTTCTGGGCGATGTACTCCTTGAAGATGTCCGTCTGCAGGGTGCCGTTGAGCACCGCCGGGTCGACGCCCTGGCGCTCGGCGGCGACCAGGTACATGCAGAAGATCGGGACGGCCGGGCCGCTGATCGTCATCGAGGTGGTGACCTCGCCGAGCGGGATGCCGTTGAACAGCACCTCCATGTCGGCGGCCGAGTCGATGGCGACGCCGCAGTGGCCCACCTCACCGAGCGACTTGGCGTCGTCGGAGTCGTAGCCCATCAGGGTGGGCATGTCGAAGGCGACCGAGAGGCCGCCGCCGCCCGCCTCCAGGATCATCCGGTAGCGCTCGTTGGTCTGCTGCGCGTTGCCGAAGCCGGCGAACTGGCGGATGGTCCAGGTGCGGCCCCGGTAGCCGGTGGGGTGCAGCCCGCGGGTGAAGGGGTACTCACCCGGCCAGCCGATCCGTTCGAAGCCCTCGACGGCCTGCCCGGGGGCGGGACCGTACGCCGGCTCGACCTCGTCGCCGGACAGGGTGGTGAAGTCCGCGTCCCGCTTGCGGGCGCTGTCGTACCGCTGCTGCCAGCGCTGCCGTCCGCGCTCGATCTCCTCGGCGTCCATGACCCCGAACTCCGCTCCGTACGGCCGCCACGGCACCGGGGCGGCACAGCTATTAGGACGTCCTACTAATTTACTCGGACGTCCTAGCAGCTGTCGATGGATGCCGGGGGCGAAACGCCGGGGGCCGCCCTCTCCGGGGCCGGAAACGCGCAGTGCCCCTTCCCCCGCGGGGGAAGGGGCACTCGCCGGGGCGTCGGATCAGACGCCGGCGGGCTGGCGGGCGTCGGCGCCGACCGGGAGCCGCTCGGCGGCCTCGCGGACCACCTTGCGCTCGAAGACGAAGGACGCGAACGGGATGCAGCCGGCGGCCAGGGTCAGGATCATCCGGCCGAGCGGCCACTTCAGCTTCTGCCCGAGCAGGAAGGTCACCACGAAGTACCCGATGTACAGGTAGCCGTGCAGCATCGCGACGTACGTGGTCAGGTCCTCGGCCGCGTCGAAGCCGTACTTCGCGACCATGAAGCCGCAGAACACCAGCAGGGCCACACCGGTCGCAATGGCCAGGGCCCGGTACCAGCCCAGCAGGGGGGTCGCCTTCATACTCTTCATCGCCTCGTTCGGCAGGGATCGACCGGTACGCCCGGATCCGCGCACCGCTCACACGAGGGTAACCGTCCTCACGGCCGCTCCCGCGCAGCCCCCTCGCCGCGCTCGTCGGTGAAGTCGCCGGCGGCGATCCGCAGCGGCCTGAGCAGTTCGAACACCTGCCGACACTGCTCGGTGTCGTACTCCTCCAGCCCGAACTCCATCGCCATGAGTTCCCGGGTGGCCTCCTCGACCGTCTCGCGGCCGCGGCCGGTGATCGCGGCGAGCACGCCGCGGCCGTCCAGCGGGTTGGGGCGGCGGGCGACCAGGCCGGCCCGCTCCAGCCGGTCGACGGTGTTGGTGACGCTGGTCGGGTGGACCATGAGCCGCTCGCCGATCTTGGACAGCGAGAGCTCGCCGGTCCGGCTGAAGGTCAGCAGCACCAGCGCCTCGTACCGGGCGAAGGTCAGCCCGTACGGCTTGAGCACCGCGTCGACCCGGGAGAGCAGGATCTGGTGGGCTCGCATGATCGAGGTGATCGCCGCCATCGGGGGAACCCCGCCCCAGCGGCGGGTCCAGAGCTCGTCGGCGCGGGCGATCGGGTCGAAGTCGAGGGCTAGGGGCTTGGGCACCTCCTTACCGTACCGGCGGACGGGTCGGGCGCTACCAGCCGTCCTGATGGTGGACAAGCGCGATGCGTGGCGGGAACCCGCCAAAAGGGCTGTCAGGTCCATACCAGGACGTTGCACCGGTGTGAATGCGGGGCAACGGGACCGGGGCGCGGCGGAGTTGACGGCCGATCGGTCCGCAGCCGCACTATCAGGCCTCGGTTCGGATGGTAACCCGCTGAAAGGCCGGGTGATTCGCACCTTTTGTCCGCCCGTTCACAATCCCTCCGGCTGGCGGGACTTGGCCAATTCATGAGCAAGACCTGTCATTTGATTTGCTCGATTGTCATGCTTTCCGCCAACCCCGTCCGGTAGCCACCACCCCCACCCACCGGTGGCCAGCCGCTCGACCGCACGGGGCCAGCACGTCAGCGCCCGTCCCGCCCCTCAGGTGCCGACCCCGGCCCCCGGGACGCGGTGCGACCGCCCACACGCGGTTACCCGGAAGGACTCGTCCGTGAAGCGAAAGCTCGCAGCAGTCGCCGTACTCTCCGCCACCGCCCTGCTCACCGGCGTCGTCCAGGTGAGCACCGCCGCCCAGGCCAGCCCGATCCCCGCGGCGCAGGCGCAGGCCGCCGAGCAGCACGCGGCGGCGCTCGCCCTGGCGGGCGGCCAGTCCGGCCCGCTGGCGAAGGCCCTCGCCCTCGGCGGCCAGGAGCAGCTGGTGGCGAAGGACGCCGTGGTGGACAAGGACGGCACCCGGCACCTGCGCTTCGAGCGCACCTACGCCGGCCTGCCGGTGCTCGGCGGCGACCTGGTCGTCCACCAGAGCGCCCGCGGCGCGGTGGAGTCGGTCGACAAGGCGGTCTCCGCGCAGCTGAGCCTGTCGAGCCTGGCCCCGCAGATCCCGGCCGACAAGGCCGCCGCGCAGGCCACCGGCGCCGTCCAGGCCACCGTCGGCGTCGCCGCGGACAAGGACGAGTCCCCGCTGGCGGCCGTGCACCAGACCGGCAAGGCCGAGCTGGTGGTCTGGGCGAGCGACGGCAACCCGCGCCTGGCGTACCGCACCACCGTCGAGGGCGTGCGCGCCGACGGCACCCCCAGCAGCCAGCTGCTGGTCACCGACGCCGCCACCGGCCAGGTGCTGTCCACCCACGAGCAGGTGCAGACCGCCTCCGGCACCGGCAAGGGCGTCTTCGTCGGCAACGTCCCGCTGACCACCACCCAGAGCGGCACCTCGTACCAGCTGAAGGACGCCACGCGCGGCGGCCAGTCGACCGTCAACCTGAAGAACAAGACCTCCGGCACCGGCACGCTGGTCGCCAACTCGACCAACGCCTTCGGCAACGGCCTGGCCTCCAACAGCGAGTCCGCCGCCGTGGACGCCCAGTACGGCGCGGCCGCCACCTGGGACTTCTACAAGAACACCTTCGGCCGCAACGGCATCAAGAACAACGGCGTCGGCGCGACCAGCCGCGTCCACTACGGCTCCAACTACGTGAACGCGTTCTGGAGCGACGCCTGCTTCTGCATGTCCTACGGCGACGGCAGCGGCAACACCCACCCGCTCACCGAGATCGACGTGGCCGGCCACGAGATGAGCCACGGCGTCACCTCCGCCACGGCGAACCTCAACTACTCCGGCGAGTCCGGCGGCCTCAACGAGGCCACCTCCGACATCTTCGGCACGATGGTCGAGTTCTACGCCAACCTGCCCTCCAACCCGCCGAACTACTGGATCGGCGAGCTGATCAACCTGAACGGCGACGGCACCCCGCTGCGCTACATGGACAAGCCCAGCAAGGACGGCGCCTCGGCGGACTCCTGGTACTCGGGCGTCGGCAACCTCGACGTCCACTACTCCTCGGGCATCGCCAACCACTTCTTCTACCTGCTGTCCGAGGGCAGCGGCGCGAAGAGCATCAACGGCTTCAGCTACAACAGCCCGACCTCCAACGGCTCGGCGGTCACCGGCATCGGCCGCGACAAGGCCGCGCAGATCTGGTACCGCGCGCTGACCGTCTACTTCACCTCCACCACCAACTACGCGAGTGCCCGCACCGGCACCCTGAAGGCCGCCTCCGACCTGTACGGCGCCACCAGCGCCGAGTACAAGGCGGTCGCGGCGGCGTGGAGCGGGGTCAACGTCAACTGACGCACGGCGCACGGCGCACGGTGACAGGACGTCCGGGGCCTCCGCGAAGGGCGGCCCCGGGCGTCCGCGCGCCCGCTCCCCCGCACGCCCGCTCCCCCGCGTGCCCGGTCTCCCGCCCGCTCCGCTCCCCGGGTGGCGAAGTCCTGCCAGCCGGACGAACCGCCCGTAGCGGGCACCGGGCGGCAGCCGAACCATCCGCACCAGCACTGGCGGATCCCGGCCAATCCCTGTCCGTGCTCTGTCATTTCCTGCCATCGATTGTCATGCTTCTGCCCAAGCCCCGTCCGACATCCGTCACCCCCACCCGTCGACGGATCGTCAGGTACCGCACGGGAGCAGCACGTCCGCGCCCTACCGCCCCACGGCGCCAACCCCGGCGCCCCGGTACGCGGCGCAACCGCGCGCACACGCGGTTTCGTGGAAGGAACCCCCGCACGTGAAGCGAAAGCTGACAGCCGGCGCCATACTCTCCGCCACCGCCCTGCTCGCCGGCGTGATCCAGATCGCCATCGTCCCCGCCGCCCAGGCCGCCGCCCCGTCGCCGGAGCAGCAGCGCGCCGCGCTGCTCGCGGTGGCCGCCGGGCAGAGCAGCCCGGTCGCCCAGGCCCTGGCCCTCGGCGGCCAGGAGCGGCTGGTGGTCAAGGACGTCGTCGCGGACGCCAACGGCGAACGCCACCTGCGCTACGAGCGGACCTACGCCGGCCTGCCGGTGCTCGGCGGCGACCTGGTCGTCCACCAGCGCGCCGACGGCTCGGTGGACTCGGTCGACCGGGCCTTCGACGGCAGCCTGTCGCTCCCGAGCCTGGCCCCGGGCCTCGCCGCCGGGCAGGCGGCCGAGCGGGCCACCGCCGCGGTGCGGGCGACCGTCGGGACGGCCGCCGACGAGGACGAGGCGGCGCTCAGCCGGGTCGACGGCGCGGGCGCGGCCGAGCTGGTGGTGTGGGCGGCCGACGGCGCGCCGCGGCTGGCCCACCGCACGGTGGTCCACGGCGAGCGGGCCGACGGCACCCCGAGCAGCCAGCAGGTCGTCACCGACGCCGCCACCGGCGAGGTGCTGTCCACCCGCGAGCAGGTGCAGACCGCCTCCGGCACCGGCAAGGGCGTCAACGTCGGCACCGTCACGCTGACCACCACCCAGAGCGGCTCGACCTACTCGCTGAAGGACGCCACCCGCGGCGGCCAGTCCACCACCGACCTCAAGGGCGCCACCTCGGGCAACGGCACGCTGTTCGCCAAGACCAGCAACTCCTGGGGCAACGGCCTGGCCTCCAACCGCGAGTCCGCCGCCGTGGACGCCCAGTACGGCGCCGCGGCCACCTGGGACTACTACAAGAACACCTTCGGCCGCAACGGCATCAAGAACAACGGCGTCGGCGCCGCCAGCCGCGTCCACTACGGCTCCAACTACGTCAACGCGTTCTGGGACGACTCCTGCTTCTGCATGACGTACGGGGACGGCTCCGGCAACACCAACCCGCTGACCGCGATCGACGTCTCCGGCCACGAGATGACCCACGGCGTCACCTCCGCCACGGCGAACCTCAACTACTCCGGCGAGTCCGGCGGCCTCAACGAGGCCACCTCCGACATCTTCGGCACCATGGTCGAGTGGTCGGCCAACCTGCCCGCGGACCCGCCGGACTACCTGATCGGCGAGAAGCTCAACATCTTCGGCAACGGCAAGCCGCTGCGCTACATGGACAAGCCCTCCAAGGACGGCAGCTCCGCGGACTCGTGGTACTCGGGCGTCGGCAACCTCGACGTCCACTACTCCTCGGGCATCGCCAACCACTTCTTCTACCTGCTGTCCGAGGGCAGCGGCGCCAAGGTGGTCAACGGGGTCAGCTACAACAGCCCGACCTCCAACGGCTCGACGGTCACCGGCATCGGCCGGACCAAGGCGGCCGCGATCTGGTACCGCGCGCTGACCGTCTACATGACCTCCACCACCAACTACAAGGCCGCCCGCACGGCGACCCTGAAGGCCGCGACCGACCTGTACGGGGCCACCAGCACCGAGTACAAGACCGTGGCGGCCGCGTGGAGCGGCGTCAACGTCAACTAGTACCCCCCAGCCACCCCCGGTAAGAAACGGCGACAGGCTGCCGCGGCCCTTTGGGAGAGGAGGCCGCGGCAGCCTGTCGACCGTCGCGTGGCGGGCGCGCGTCCCTACGCGGTGGCCGGCTTCAGCTCGCCGCGCTCCTCCTTGGCGAGCATCCGCTCGGCGAAGAAGCCGCCGGTCGGCAGCACCGAGAGGACGAACAGCAGCACGCCGCGCTTGGCGTCCCACTTCTGCGCCTGCCAGGCCTGGATCCAGAAGACGACGTACAGGATGAACAGGATCCCGTGGACCATGCCCATCACCGGGACGCCGTCGAAGGACGTGGTCCGCTTCAGCACGGAGCAGATCAGCAGCAGGATGAACGAGACCCCTTCGGGGCCGGAGACCAGGCGCAGGCGGTGGACGGCGCTGCTGTTCACGATGGGTACCTCAATACGGGGGTCGGAGGCGTGCCTGCTTGTGAAGCGACTCACAAGCCTTCCGGCCATTATCACCGAGCACCTGTCCGAAGCCCCGGCCGGGGTGGGCACCGTGCCCGACGTCACAACCGCCGCGCCCGACACCGGCGCCACGGCCGTCGCGCCCGACCCCGCCACGGCCGTCGTGTCCGTGTCACAGCTGTGCGCCAGAACCCGGCTGGTCGCGCCGGCCCGTCACCCGCTGCCCCTATCCTGCTGCCCGCGCCCGACGCACCGGGCGCCGTAGACATCGGGCGACCGGGGGTAGCGACCACATGTTCAAGCGGGACTGGGACCGAAGGACCTGCGCCAAGCGCGGCCACACCACCTACGCGCCGACCGAGCCCGAGCTGGCCGCCCGGCTGCACGCCGCGACCGCCCTCGGCGACGCCTGGCGCTGCCTGCGCTGCGGCGACTTCGCGCTCGGCGCCCCGCACGGCTCCGGCCCGGCGCAGGACGCCCCGCTGGTGCCGCGCGGCAAGGCGCTGCGGGACCTCTTCATCCTGCGCTTCCTCGCCGTCGAGCGGGTGCTGCGCGGCCTGCTGATCATCATCGTGGCCTGGGCCGTCTGGAAGTTCTCCAACAGCCAGGACGCCGTGCACCGGGTCTTCGACGAGAACCTGTCGGTCTTCCGGCCGGTCACCGACCACTTCCACTGGGACCTCGAACACTCCCCGATCGTCGACACCATCCGCAAGACCTTCGACTACAAGAAGAGCACCCTGCTGATCGTCGCGGGCGCGCTGGTGGCCTACGCGCTGATCGAGATCGTCGAGGCGGTCGGCCTCTGGCTGGGCAGGCGCTGGGCCGAGTACCTCACCGTCGTGGCCACCGCCGCCTTCCTGCCGCTGGAGGGCTACGAGCTGAGCGAGCACGTCAGCGCCGTGAAGATCGGCACGCTGGTGCTGAACATCGCCGCGGTGCTCTGGATCATGCTGTCCAAGCGGCTGTTCGGGCTGCGCGGCGGTGTGGTGGCCTTCGAGGCGGAGCGCCACTCGGCCTCGCTGCTGGAGGTCGAGGAGGCGGCCGGCGCCGTCCCGCACGCCGCCCGGGGGGCGCACGCGCGGGCGTGACCGGCGCGTTTGTCGCAGACCGGTACCAGTTCCGCTCCCGCCCCTCCCCCTGCACCGGCCGCGCCCGCTAGATTGCGGCCGTGGCACAGTTCAGACTCCAGGGATCCCGGGTACTCGCGGTCGAGTTGGCCGGCGAGGCCGTCAAGGCCAGACACGGCTCGATGGTCGCCTACACCGGCCAGATGAGCTTCAAGAAGCTGACCGGCGGCGGGGACGGCCTGCGCGGCATGGTCGCCCGCCGGCTCACCGGCGAGCAGATGACCGTCATGGAGGTGAAGGGCCAGGGCACCTGCTACTTCGCCGACAAGGCCACCGAGATCAACCTGGTCCGGCTGAACGGCGAGACGCTGTTCGTCGAGGCGGACAACCTGCTCTGCACGGAGGGCTCGCTGCGCACCGGCACCACCTTCACCGGACTCAACGGCATGTCCTCCGGCAACGGCCTCTTCACCACCAAGGTGGAGGGCCACGGCTGGGCCGCCGTCACCTCGAACGGGCCCGCGATCATCCTGCGGGTCGGCCAGGGCCAGCCGCTGCGGGTGGACCCGGGCGCCTACGTGGCGCACACCGGCAGCCTGCACCGCAGCCTGAAGTCGGGCGCGGGCTGGACCACGGTGATCGGCGAGGGCGGCGGCGAGGCCGTCCAGGTGGAGTTCACCGGAGAGGGCCTGGTGTACGTGCAGCCGTCGGAGAAGGTCACCATCGGGGGCGACGTCTGATGGGCTTCACGAAGATCAACGGCAAGATGGTCGAGGCCGTGGTGCTGCCCGGGCAGCGGCTGTTCAGTCAGCGCGGCGCCATGCTCGCGTACAGCGGGGACGTCCGTTTCACGCCGAACATCACCGGCGGGCAGGGCGGCGTGATGTCGATGATCGGCCGCCGGGTGGCCAACGAGGACACCCCGCTGATGACCGTCGAGGGCCAGGGCCGGGTGATGTTCGGCCACGGCGGCCACCACGTGCACGTGATCGACCTGGCCGGCGACACCCTGTACGTCGAGGCGGACCGGCTGCTGGCCTTCGAGGGCACGCTGCGCCAGTCCACCATGTTCATGGGCTCGCAGGGCGGGGTGATGGGCATGGTCCGCGGTCAGGTCACCGGCCAGGGCCTGTTCACCACCCAGCTGGACGGCAAGGGCTCGGTCGCGGTGATGGCGCACGGCGGCGTCTTCGAGCTGCCGATCGTCCCGGGCCGGCCGGTGCACGTCGACCCCCAGGCGTACGTGGCGCACCGCGGCCAGGTGCAGAACAAGCTGTCCACGGCGCTGGGCTGGCGCGACATGATCGGCCGCGGCTCCGGCGAGGCCTTCCAGCTGGAGCTGTCCGGACAGGGCGCGGTGTACGTCCAGGCGAGCGAGGAGAAGCTCTGATGTCCTACCCGCCGCAGCCCCCGTACGGGCAGTCACCGTACGACCAGCCGACCCAGCCCGGCTTCGCCGCCCCTCCCCCGCCGGGCTACGCGCCGCCGCCCGCGCAGGGCTACCCCCAGCAGGGCGGCTACCCGCCGCCACCTCCCCCGCAGCAGCCCCAACAGGCCTACGCCCAGGAGCAGTTCGGCGGCCCGCAGGCCCCGCTGCCGAGTGCGCACGGCGGCTCCGGCCCGGTGGTGCACGACGCGTACACCCTGCCGGTGAACGACAACGTCAACCCGTACGCCTTCTCGGTCGACCTGAACGGCTCGTACTTCCTGCAGAAGGGCAAGATGGTCGCCTACTACGGCGACATCACCTTCAAGGGCGTCGGCGCCGGCATGCTGGACCGGGTGATCGGCCAGAACTTCAACTCGCCGATGCACGCGGCGGACTGGGTGGTCGCCCAGGGCCGCGGCAAGCTGCTGCTGGCCGACCGGGCCTTCGACCTCAACTCCTACGACCTGGACGACGGCAACCTGACCGTCCGCTCCGGCAACCTGCTGGCCTTCGACCCGTCGCTGCGGCTCAAGCAGTCGATCATCCCGGGCTTCCTGACCCTGCTCGGCACCGGGAAGTTCGTCGCCGCCTCCAACGGGCCGGTGCACTTCGTCGAGCCGCCGATCCGGGTGGACCCGCAGGCGCTGGTCGGCTGGGCGGACTGCCCGGCGCCGTGCCACCACTACGACCACGACTACATGCACGGACTGATCGGCGGCATCCGGCGGCTGACCGGGCTGGGCGGGGCCTCCGGCGAGGAGCACCAGTTCGAGTTCATCGGCGCCGGCCAGGTGCTGCTGCAGTCCAGCGAGAAGCTGATGGCCGAGCGGTCGGTGGGCCAGGTGGACGCCGAGGCGGGCGTGCCGGTGGGCGGGGTGCCGTCGCAGCCGGCGGCGTCGGGCCACGGCGGGGGCAACCTCAACGTGCCGGGTCTCGGCAATCTGGGCGATCTGGGGCGACGTTTCGGCCTGTAAACTTGTACAAGATTGAACTAAATAGGGTATGCTGAGCCCATGGATACGCACACGATCAACACTGCGGACACCCCTCCGTCGCAGCCCGAGGAGGAGACTCCCTGGCTGACCGCCAGGGAGCAGCGGATGTGGCGCGCCCATCTGGAGGTCGCCAAGCTGCTGGAGTACCAGCTCAGCCGTGAACTCCAGCCGCACAACCTGGCGATCAACGACTACGAGATCCTGGTCGTGCTCTCCGAGGCCCCCGACCGCCGGATGCGGATGACCGACCTCGCCACCGCCACCCTCCAGTCCAAGAGCCGGCTCTCGCACCAGATCACCCGGATGGAGAACGCCGGTCTGGTGCTGCGCCAGGAGTGCCCCGGCGACCGCCGCGGCCTCTACGCCCACCTCACCGAGCACGGCTGGGAGACCATGCAGCGGGTCGCCCCCGACCACGTGCGCAGCGTCCGGGCCCACTTCATCGACCGCTTCACCCAGGAGCAGCTCGACGCCATGTACGAGGCCCTCGCCCCGGTCGCCGAACACCTGCGCGGCCTGCGCGGCCGCGCCTGACGCGCCGCCCCCCAGCACACCGGGGCCGGCCCCACCGGGGGCCGGCCCCGCGCCGTCCTCAGCCCCGGGTGAGGCCGGCCACGAGTTCGTCGGCCGCGCCGTACGGGTCCAGTTCGCCCGCCACCACCCGCTCGGCCAAGCCGGCCAGGTGGCGGTCCCCGCGCAGGTCGCCGATCCGGGTGCGCAGTTCGGCCAGCGCGATCGCCTCGATCTCGTCGGAGGCCCGGCGGCGGCGGCGTGCCGCCAGTTCGCCGTGCTCCTCCAGCCAGGCGCGGTGCTTCTCCAGCGCCTCGACCAGTTCGTCGACGCCCTCGCCGCGGGCGGCGACGGTCTTGACGATCGGCGGGCGCCAGTCCCCCGCCCCGCGGGCCTCGCCGAGGCCGAGCATGTGGTTGAGCTCGCGAGCGGTGGCGTCGGCGCCGTCCCGGTCGGCCTTGTTGACCACGAAGACGTCGCCGATCTCCAGGATCCCGGCCTTGGCGGCCTGGATGCCGTCGCCCATGCCGGGGGCGAGCAGCACCACGGTGGTGTCGGCCTGGGCGGCGATCTCCACCTCGGACTGGCCCACCCCGACGGTCTCGACCAGGATCACGTCGCAGCCGGCCGCGTCCAGCACCCGCAGGGCCTGCGGCGCCGTCCAGGACAGCCCGCCGAGGTGGCCGCGGGTGGCCATCGAGCGGATGAACACCTCGGGGTCGGTGGCGTGGTCCTGCATCCGGACCCGGTCGCCGAGCAGCGCGCCGCCGGAGAACGGCGAGGACGGGTCGACGGCCAGCACCCCGACCCGCTTGCCGAGCCGCCGGTAGGCGGAGACCAGCGCCGAGGTCGAGGTGGACTTGCCGACCCCGGGCGAGCCGGTCAGGCCCACCGTGTAGGCCTGCCCGGTGTACGGCGCGAGCGCGGCCATCGCCTCGCGCAGTTGCGGGGCGGCGTTCTCGACCAGCGTGATCAGCCGGGCGACCGCCCGCGGCCGGCCCTCCCGGGCCTGTTCGACCAGCGTGGCGACATCGATCATCGGGAGCTCCTAGCGCGGATGCCTTCGGGGCCGCGGCGCCGCTCGTGGCGGTCCGCAGCCCCGAAGGCATGTCAGCTGATCAGGCCTTCGGGCTGGCGTCCTTGGGGACGCGCACGATCAGGGCGTCGCCCTGGCCGCCGCCGCCGCACAGCGCGGCCGCGCCGACCCCGCCGCCGCGCCGCTGGAGCTCCAGCGCCAGGTGCAGCACCACGCGGGCGCCGGACATCCCGATCGGGTGGCCGAGCGCGATCGCGCCGCCGTTGACGTTGACGATGTCCGAGGAGACGCCCAGGTCCTTGGTCGACTGGTGGGCGACGGCCGCGAACGCCTCGTTGATCTCGATCAGGTCGAGGTCGGAGACCTCCAGGCCCTCCTTGGCCAGCGCGTGCCTGATCGCGTTGGACGGCTGCGACTGCAGCGAGTTGTCCGGGCCCGCCACGTTGCCGTGCGCGCCGATCTCGGCGATCCAGCTCAGGCCCAGTTCCTCGGCCTTGGCCTTGCTCATCACGACCACCGCGGCCGCGCCGTCGGAGATCTGCGAGGAGGTGCCGGCCGTGATCGTGCCGTCCTTGGCGAACGCCGGACGCAGCTTGGCCAGGCCCTCGACGGTGGTGTCCGCGCGGATGCCCTCGTCCTGGCCGAACAGCACCGGCTCGCCCTTGCGCTGCGGGATCGCGACCGGGGTGATCTCCGCGTCGAAGACGCCGTCGGCCTGCGCCTTGGCGGCCCGCTGGTGGGAGGCCGCGGCGATCTCGTCCTGCACCTCGCGGGCGATGCCCAGCCGGGTGTTGTGCTTCTCGGTGGACTCGCCCATCGGGATGTTCTCGTAGGCGTCGGTGAGGCCGTCGTGGGCCATCGAGTCGAGCATCCCGATCGCGCCGTACTTGTAGCCCTCGCGGGACTTCGGCAGCAGGTGCGGGGCGTTGGTCATCGACTCCTGGCCGCCGGCCACCACGACGTCGAACTCGCCGGCCCGGATCAGCTGGTCGGCCAGCGCGATGGCGTCCAGGCCGGAGAGGCAGACCTTGTTGATGGTGAGCGCCGGGACGCTCATCGGGATGCCGGCCTGGACGGCGGCCTGGCGGGCCGGGATCTGGCCGGCGCCGGCCTGCAGCACCTGGCCCATGATCACGTACTGGACCTGCTCACCCGTGATGCCGGCCCGCTCCAGCGCGGCCTTGATCGCGAAACCGCCGAGGTCGGCACCGGAGAAGCCCTTGAGGGAACCGAGCAGGCGACCCATCGGGGTCCGCGCACCGGCAACGATCACAGAGGTGGTGTTGGTCATGGGACGAGCCCCTTCGCACGTCGTGGCCAGGTGAGGATGCGCTCAATGTACTGACCTGTTACCCGCCCGTCACCGGAGCGACGGTGTGATCGAGCGCACTGGCACCTTCCAGTCAACACCGTGTCAACGCGGCCCGGGTGAACCCCGGCGTCCGCCCCGGGCGAGCCCCCGGTGCGCGGCCCGGGTGGACCCCCGGCGTGTGAGCAGACTCGCACGTCCGGCGCTGGCGCCGGTCAGCGGCGATGCGCTGCACTGGTGCCACCTGGTTCCCGAGGTACCCAACCCGCCCCCGGAGGTCGCCGTGCTGACCCGTATCGACCACATCGGCATCGCCTGCCGCGACCTCGACAAGACGGTCGAGTTCTACCGCGCCACCTACGGCTTCGAGGTGTTCCACACCGAGGTCAACGAGGAGCAGGGCGTCCGCGAGGCCATGCTCAAGATCAACGACACCGGTGACGGCGGCGCCTCCTACCTCCAGCTGCTGGAGCCCACCCGGCCCGACTCGACCGTCGCCAAGTGGCTGGAGAAGAACGGCGAGGGCGTGCACCACATCGCCTTCGGCACCGCCGACGTGGACGGCGACGCCGAGGCCGCCCGGGCCAAGGGCGTGCGGGTCCTCTACGACGAGCCCCGGATCGGCTCGATGGGTTCGCGGATCACCTTCCTGCACCCCAAGGACTGCGGCGGCGTCCTGACCGAGCTGGTCACTTCCGCCGAACCGGGCGCCCACGACGCCCACTGACCCCCGCCAGGTGCCGCCCACGACCGGGCGGCACCCCCCGATCACCGGTCATGACCCGTCAGTAACCTCGTCCGACAGCCGGAAAACCACCACGCGGCCATTCCCCCGCAGTGCGCTCCCACTACAATGCCCAGGTGCGCGAAGGCTCCGGGGGACGGAGGCGACGAGCACGGCCGATGACAGGCCCGTCCGCCCAACGGTGGCCGGCCCGTCGCAGGGGAGTCCACAACGCGGGCACGGCTGAACAGTCGCAACACTGATCTGTCACCATTCTCCACAAGGCAAGAGTTCGCCCAGGAGTCCACCCGGACGGGGGAACGCGGCATCACCGCGCTTCCACGCCCAGGGCTCCGACGACCGCGGCGGGCGGCCCCGGCTTGACCGGCGGGCCGTCCACCGGCTGCGGATGCAAGGAGCCAGTCGGACCAGTACCCGGACAACGGGTGCCCTGGACCGGCCGGGTCGAGGACGCGACCAGGAGATGGATGGGACCGCGGAGTGCGGGGCAACGACCGCTACGAGGTTGACGATCACCTCTCCCAGTTCGAGGCCGAGATGGGTCGGACTCGAAAGGAGCGGGACAAGGCAGTCGAGCATGCCGAGGACCTCGCCTACCAGGTGGAGGTGCTCCGGGCCAAGCTGCACGAGTCCCGCCGCATGCTCGCCCAGCCGCGCGCCTTCGACGCCGTCTCCGGCCAGGCCGAGCAGATGCTCCGCACTGCCGAGATGCAGGCCCAGCAGCTGCGCGCCGACGCCGAACGCCAGCTGCGCGACTCCCAGGCCGCCACCCAGCGGATCATGGCCGAGGCCGCCGAGCGCACCGCCCGACTGGAGGCCGAGCTCACCGCCCGCCGCCGCCAGCTGGAGGACGAGCTCACCGAGCTGCGCCGCACCGCCGAGCAGCACGTCAACGGCTGGGCCGAGCAGACCAGGACCGGCTCCGAGCAGGAGGCCCAGCGCCTGCTCCAGGACGCCCGCGCCGAGGCCGAGCGCATGGTCGCCGCCGCCCGCGCGGAGGCCGTCGCGCTCTCCGACCAGGCCCGCGCCCAGACCGCCGCCGACGTCGACGCCGCCCGCGGCGAGGCCCAGGCCGCCGCCGAGGCCGCCATCCAGCGGGCCCAGAGCGACGCCGAGCGCCTGCTGCGCGCCGCCTCCGAGCACGCCCAGCAGGCCGGCGCCCAGGCCGCCGCCGACGTGGACGCCGCCCGCGGCGAGGCCCAGCAGCAGCTGGCCGCCGCGCACGCCGCCGCCGAGCAGCAGCTCGCCGTCGCGAAGGGCGAGATCGGCCGGCTCAAGGAGCAGGCCTCCGCCGAGCAGATCCGGGCCGAGCAGCAGCTCGCCCACGCCCAGGCCGAGATAGAGCGGCTGCGTGCCGAGGCGATCGCCGAGGCCGAACGCACCCGCCGCGAGTCCGCCGAGCTGCGGGCCCAGGCCGAGCAGGCCGCCGAACAGCTCCAGGCCGACGCCGAGGCCGCCGCCGAACGCAAGGCCGCGGACGGCGAGGCCGCCAACGAGCAGCGCTCGCAGACCGCCCGTGCCGAGGTCGCCCGGATGGTCGCCCACGCCACCAAGGAGGCCGAGGCGATCCGCGCCGAGGCCGCCACCAAGCAGGCCGAGGCGGAGGCCGCCAAGGCCGCCGCCGCCGAGGAGAGCGAACGGCTGCGGGCCACCGCCGAATCGGTGGCCGGCGAGCTGCGCGCCGAGGCCGAGGCCGCGATCGCCGAACTGCGCGCCCAGGCCGACCGGGACGTCGCCGAACTCCGCGCCCACGCCGAGGCCGAGGCCCAGCGGCTGCGCCACGCGGCCGAGGAGGAGGGCCGGGCAGCCGGCGCCAAGGACGCCACCGTCCACCTCGCCAAGGCTGCCAAGACCGCCGAGGAGGTGCTCGGCCAGGCCGACCAGGACGCCGAGACCGCCCGCACCGAGGCCGCCACCGAGGCCGAGCGGATCCGCACCGAGGCCGCCGCCGAGGCGCAGCGCCTGCGCGAGCAGGCCCAGGCCGCCGTCGAGCAGGCCCAGAACGCCGCCCTCGACGACGCCGCCGCGATCCGCGAGCGGATCGAGCAGATGCAGGACGAGGCGGCCCGGCTGCGGGCCGAGGCCGAGGAGCTGCGCGCCCAGGCCGCCGCCGAGGCCGACCGGGTGCGCGGCGAGGCCCGCCGCCAGGCCGTCGTGCAGATCGAGGAGTCGGCGAAGAACGCCGAGGAACTGCTCACCAGGGCCAAGACCGACGCCGACGAGCTGCGCGCGGGCGCCGCCGGGGAGATCGAGCGGCTGCGCGCGCAGGCCCAGGAACAGGCCGCCGAGACCCAGGGCCGGGCCGAGCAGACCCTCGCCCGGGCCCGCACCGAGGCCGAGAAGACCACCACCGCCGCCGAGCAGCAGGGCCAGGACGCCCTCGCCGCCGCCAAGGCCGCGGCCGCCGAGAACCGCGCCGCCGCCGAGCGCGAGACCGCCGAACTCCGCCGGGACGCGACCGAGTTCGACCAGCGGGTCCGGGCCGAGGCGACCGCCGCCGCGACCGCCCTCAGCGCCGACGCGCAGGCCGAGGCGAGCGCCGTCCGGGACGCCGCGGTGGCCGACGCCGAGCGCGTCCGCACCGAGGCCGACGCCGAGGCGGCCCGTACCCGGGGCGAGGCCGAGGCCGCCGCGAACGCGCTGCGAGAGGAGAGCCGGCGCGAGCACGAGGAGGCCGCCGCCGGGCTGCACCGCGAGCGCGAGGAGACCGCCGAGCAGCTGGCCGCCGCCCAGGCCGCCCACGAGCAGGCCGAGCAGACCGCGACCGAGCTACGGGCCCTCGCCGAACGCGAGAGCGCCGAACTGCGCGAGCTGGCCGAGCGGGAGAGCGCCGAACTGCGCGAGCTCGCCGACCGCGAGACCACCGAACAGCGCACCGCCGCCGAGGCGTACGCCGCCGACGTCCGGGCCAAGGCCGAACAGGCCGC
>NZ_JBIWAP010000013.1:101442-213773 GCF_044760075.1 Kitasatospora sp. NPDC098663
CACCACCGCCGAGACCACCGAACAGCGCGAGGCGACCGAACAGCACGTCACCGAGCTGCGCGCCCTCGCCGAACGCGAGACCGCCGAACAGCGCGCCCTCGCCGAGCGGGAGAGCACCGAACTGCGCGAGCTCGCCGACCGCGAGACCACCGAACAGCGCACCGCCGCCGAGGCGTACGCCGCCGACGTCCGGGCCAAGGCCGAACAGGCCGCCACCGAACTCACCGAACGCACCACCGCCGAGACCACCGAACAGCGCGAGGCGACCGAACAGCACGTCACCGAGCTGCGCGCCCTCGCCGAACGCGAGACCGCCGAACAGCGCGAGCTGGCCGAGCGGGAGACCGCCGAACTGCGCGAGGCGACCGAACAGCACGTCGCGGCCCAGCGTGCCGAGGCCGAGGAACTGGTGGAGGGCGCCCGGAGCGCCGCCGAGCAGCGCCAGGCCGAGGCCGCCCGGGACGCCAAGGCCGTCCGGGAGAAGGCCGCCGCCGAGCTGGCGTTCGCCGCCGAGCAGGCCGAGACGGTCCGCGCCGAGGCCGGCCGCGAGCTGTCCGAGGCCCGCGCCACCGCCGACGGCATCCGGGCCGAGGCCACCGCCGTCCTGGAGCAGGCCCGGGTCGACGGCGAGGAACTGGTCGCCGCCGCCGGCGTCGAGGGCGCCGCCCTGGTCGAGGCCGCCGAGGAGGAGGCCGCCGAGGTCCGCCAGTCGGTGGCCGGCATGCACGAGGCCGCCGCCGAGCAGATCGCCGAGCGGAAGGCCGCCGCCGAGCGGAAGGCCGCCGAGGTCCGCGACCGGGCCGAGCAGGCCGCCGCCGAACTGCGCGAGCTGGCCGAGCGCGAGACCGCCGAGCAGCGGGCCCTCGCCGACCACGAGACCGCCGAACTGCGCGCCCGCACCGACGCCGAGACCACCGCCCTGCGCGAGCTGACCGACCGCGAGCTGGCCGCCGAACGCGAGGCCCACGAGGCCGAGTTGGGCCGTCAGCGCGCCGAGGCCCAGGCCTACGACGAGCACCTGCGGGCGGAGGCCGACGCCGTTCTGCACGCGGCCCGGGAGAGCGCCGGGCAGCTGCGCGCGGACGCCGAGGCCCAGGCCGTCCGGACGATGGCCGCCGCCGACGAGCGCTCGGCCGGCCTGGTCGCCGACGCCGAGGAGCTGGCCGCCGCCCTGCGCGCCGAGGCCGAGGAGTACGCGCTCGCCACCCGCACCCTCGCCGACGAGTACGACGCCGCCGCCCACAGCCGCGCCGACGCGTACGACGCGGAGACCCGGGAGGCCGCCGAGCAGTTCGACAAGGCCACCCGCGAGCAGGCCAACTCCGTCCTGGAGAAGGCCTTCGCGGACGCCGAGTCGCTCGGCGAGGACGCCCAGACCACCGCACTGGCCACCACCGCCGCCGCCGAGGAGCAGGCGGACGCGATGGTCGCCGCCGCCCGCAAGGAGGCCGACCGGCTGGTCGCCGCCGGCGAGGCGGCCGGTCAGGCCGAGGTGGAAAAGGGCCGGTCCGACGCCGACACGCTGCTCGCCGAGGCCCGCCGGGACTCCACCGCGATCCGCGAGCGCGCCGAGGAGTTGCGCGAGCGCACCGACGCCGAGGTGGAGGCGCTGCACGAGCGCGCCCGCAAGGAGAACGCGGCGGCCATGAAGTCGGCCGGCGAGCGGGTCGACGCCCTGGTGACGGCCGCTCAGGAGCAGCTGACCGAGGCCGAGGAGCAGGCGGTGGCCACCGTCGCCGAGGCCGAGGACCGGGCGGCGGCGCTGGTCGCGGCCGCCGAGGACCGCGCGGGCGAGCTCACCTCGGAGGCGTCCGCGGAGGCCAGCAAGGTCCGGATCTCGGCCGTCCGCAAGGCCGAGGGGCTGCTGAAGGAGGCGGAGACCAAGCTCGCCGACTCCACCAGCCGCGCCGAGGCGCTGATCATCAAGGCCGAGGCCAAGCTCCAGTCGGCCGAGGCCGAGTCCGAGGAGCGGCTGGAGAACGCCGCCACCGAGGCCGAGAAGCGGCTGCGGGACGCCGACCGCGGCGCGGACGAGCAGGTCGAACTGGCCAAGGCGGAGGCCGAACGGCTGCTCGCCGAGGCACAGGCCGAGGCGAAGCGGGTCACCGACGAGGGCCGGCGCGAGCTGGACGAGCTGGTGCGGCGGCGCAAGGACATCAACACCGAGATCTCCAGGGTGCAGGACGTGCTGTCCGCGCTGGAGGCGTTCGAGGCACCGGCACCGGTCGCCCAGACCAACGGGGGAAGCAGCACCAAGAAGGACGGGGGTGCCAAGGCGGGTGCCGGAATTGGTTCCCCCCGGTCGGGCGGCAATCGTTCCAAGAACGCACCACCCGATTGAGCGGACATTGTCCGCGGGACGACGGCATCTCGCCGTCGACACTCCGGTACCGTGTCAGGATTCCCTCAACCACCTCAACGGTTTGACGACAGGAAGCCCAGAACCCCATGAGCGACAGTCACTCCCCTCACGGCTTCGACCTGGTGCGCCGTGGGTACGAGCGCGCCCAGGTCGACGAGCGGATCACCAAGCTGGTGGCCGACCGTGACAGTGCCCTGACCCGGATCAGCGCGCTCGAGAAGCGCATCGAGGAACTCCACCTGGAGACCCAGACCGCGCAGGCGGCGGTCACCGAGACCGAGCCCTCGTACGCCGGTCTCGGCGCCCGGGTCGAGAAGATCCTGCGACTGGCCGAGGAGGAGGCCAAGGACCTGCGCGACGAGGCGCACCGCGCCTCCGAGCAGCACCGCGAGCTCGCCGAGGCCGCTGCCCAGCAGGTCCGCACCGAGGCCGAGAACTACGCCAAGGACCGCAAGGCCAAGGCGGAGGACGAGGGTCTGCGGATCGTCGACAAGGCCAAGAGCGACAGCGCCCAGCTGCGCGCCGAGGCCAACAAGGACGCCCAGAACAAGCGCGAGGAGGCGGACGCCCTCTTCGAGGAGACCCGCACCAAGGCCGCCCAGGCCGCGCTGGAGTTCGAGACCAACCTGGCCAAGCGCCGCGAGCAGTCCGAGCGCGACCTGGCCGCCCGTCAGGCCAAGGCCGAGAAGCGCCTGGCCGAGATCGAGCACCGGGCCGAGCAGCTGCGCCTGGAGGCCGAGAAGCTGCGCACCGACGCCGAGCGCCGCGCCCGCCAGACCGTCGAGACGGCGCAGCGCCAGTCCGAGGACATCGTGGCGGACGCCAACGCCAAGGCCGACCGGATCCGCAGCGAGTCCGAGCGCGAGCTGGCGGCGCTCACCAACCGCCGCGACAGCATCAACGCCCAGCTGACCAACGTCCGCGAGATGCTGGCGACGCTGACCGGCGCGGCCGTGGCCGCCGCCTCGCTGCCGGGCGACGACACCATGGGCGTGCCCGCCCAGCAGTCGCGCTGACGCCGCCGCCGGGCGCCGGTGCCCGGCGGTACGTGCGGAACGGACGGCACGTCCGGAACAGCGGACAGGCCCTCACCCACCCGGGTGAGGGCCTGCCTTCTTTCCACCGTCATCATCTCGGGTGACCTGGGTGAGCGGGCGTCACCTGGGGTAGGCCCCGTCGGGCCGCTGGTGCCCGCTGCTGAGCTGGTTGCCCTCGTCGTCGGAGACGGTGCCGAACCACGAGGTGCACCAGACCGACACCGAGTCCGGCCAGTACTGGACCTCGAACGGGTGGCCGGAGCCGTGGTCCCCGTACGAGGTGACGATGAAGGTCTCGCCGGGGCGCAGCCAGTAGTCCTCGCCGAGCGGTTCCAGGGTCAGTTCGACCAGACCCTCGCCGCGGTTGGTCACGGGCATCCGGCCGGTCACCTCCAACGCCGAGAAGTCCCAGCCGGTCGATTCCTCCCTCATCCGGCCGCCACCCGGGCCAGCAGGTCGCGGACGGCGGCGTTGAACGCCTCCGGTGCCTCCAGGGCGCTCAGATGGCCCGCCCCGGGGATGACGGTCAGTTCGGCGTCCGGACGGGCCCGGAGCATCTGTTCGGCCTCCTCCGGTGCCACCAGGCCGTCCTGTGCGCCCACGACGACGGCGGTGGGCACCCGCAGCCCGGCCAGCACGTCCAGCGCGTCCGGCCGGGCCGCCATGGCCCGCTGGGCCCAGGCGACGGCGGCCGGCGACGCGGCGGCGACCAGCGACCGCACCCGCTCCACCAGGTGCGGCGAGTCCGGCCCCAGCTGCCCGGCGGCGACCTCCTCGTCGAGCAGTAGTTGGACGCTGCCCCGGGCGGTGACGGCGGCCGCGATCCGCTCCCGGTTGGCCCGGACGGCGTCGGTGTCGGCGGTGGCGCGGGTGCCGGCCAGCAGCAGTCCGGCCAGCCGGTCCGGGTGGCGGCGGGCGAAGGCCAGCGCCACGTAGCCGCCCATGGAGAGCCCGCCGACCACCGCGCGCTCGATCCCGGCCGCGTCCAGCAGCAGGGCGAGGTCGTCGGCGACCAGGTCCAGCGAGGGTTCGTCGGCCCCCAGCTCGGTGCCGCCGAAGCCGCGCTGGTCCGGGGCGAGCACCCGGGCCTCGTCGCCGGTCAGGCCGGGCAGCGCGTCCAGTTGGGCGGACCACATCGAGGCGTTCAACGGAAAGGCGTGCAACAGCACGAGGGGTGTTCCGGTGCCGCTCTCGCGGACGGACACTGCGGAGGGGGGCTGGGTCATGGGCCCACCGTATTCCGGCACGCCCGGCGGGCCCACTCAGCGGGCCGCGATATCCGCTTTGTCCCGGGGCCTGTCTCGTGGTTTCCGCCGGGCCCACGGCGCCCTGGCACGCACCTCGCCGCGTTGTCGTCAGTCGCCAATGCTCCGCAGTAGCTCCCTCCTCCGCCTTGCGATGCACGCACCCGGACGCCGCAGTCCGATCCGGCGCAAACCACGAGACAGGCCCTAACCTGACCAAAAGTAAGGGAGCGCGAATGATCGAGTTGCACGACCTGACGAAACGTTACGGCGGGACCCTCGCGGTGGACCGGCTCAGCTTCCAGGTCCCCCAGGGCGTGGTGACCGGATTCCTCGGCCCCAACGGCGCGGGCAAGTCCACCACCATGCGCATGATCCTCGACCTCGACCGCCCCACCAGCGGCCGGGTCACCATCGACGGCAAGCGCTACGGGCAGCTCAGCGAACCGCTCAAGTACATCGGCGCGCTGCTGGAGGCCAAGGCCGTCCACCCCGGCCGCACCGCCCGCGACCACCTGCTCTGGCTCGCCCAGAGCAACCGCATCCCGACCCGCCGGGTGGACGAGGTGCTCAGCCTGGTGGGCCTCACCCCGGTCGCCCGCAAGCGGGCCCGTGGCTTCTCGCTCGGCATGGGCCAGCGCCTGGGCATCGCCTCCGCCCTGCTCGGCGACCCGGAGATCGTCATGTTCGACGAGCCGGTCAACGGACTGGACCCGGAGGGCATCCTCTGGATCCGCAACCTGATGAAGCGGCTCGCCACCGAGGGCCGGACCGTCTTCGTCTCCTCCCACCTGATGAGCGAGATGGCCGTCACCGCCGACCACCTGGTGGTCATCGGCAAGGGCCGGCTGCTCGCCGACCTGCCGATGCCGGAGTTCATCCGGCGCAACTCCCGCTCCGCCGTCCGGCTGCGCACCCCGCACCCCGAGCGCCTGCTCGACGCCCTGTCCGGGGCCGGGCTCCGGCCCGAACCCGGGCCCGGCGGCTCCTACGAGGTGGTCGACGGCGATCTCGCCCGGCTCGGCGACCTGGCCGCGGCCCACGACGTCGTCCTGCACGAACTCAGCCCGCAGCAGGCCTCGTTGGAGGAGGCGTTCATGCAGATGACGGCCGACTCGGTGGAGTACCACGCGGGCGACGGCCCGGGCCGGGACGCGGCCGGCGCACCCGGCGTCTGGGGCGCCGAATGGAAGGCGGACGGCGCCCCGCGGACCGCGGCGGCCCGGCAGGAGGAGAACTGAGATGACGTCCTTCCCGGCGATCCTGCGCTCCGAGTGGACGAAGATCCGCAGCGTCCGCTCGACGATCTGGACGCTCGCGCTGACCTTCGTCGTCACCGTCGGCATCGGCGCGCTGCTGTCCCTGCTCACCAACAACAACTTCGGCGAGTTCCGGCGGGGCGACCAGGTCGTCTTCGACGCCACCGGCACGGCCTTCTCCGGCATCATGCTCGGCGAGCTCGCCATCATCGTGTTCGGCGTGCTGGCCATCGGCAACGAGTACAGCACCGGCATGATCCGGGTCACCCTGGCCGCCGTCCCGCAGCGCGGCACCCTGCTCACCGGCAAGGCGGTGGTGCTCGGCGCGATGGCCCTGGCGGTCTCGGTGGTGACGGCCTTCGTCACCTTCTTCACCGGCCAGGCGCTGCTCGGCTCGCACTCCACCAGCCTCGACCAACCGCACGTGCTGCGCGCGGTGTTCGGCGCCGCGCTGTACCTGACGATGCTCTGCCTGTTCTCGGCCGGCGTCACCACGATGCTGCACAGCCAGACGCTGGCGCTGGGCGTACTGGTCCCGTTCTTCTTCCTGCTCTCGCCGATCCTCTCGGCGGTGCCGAAGGTCAGGACCCTGGCCCACTACTTCCCGGACTACGCGGGCTCGCGGATGCTGCTGGTGTACGAGCAGCACGGTCAACCGTACGGGCCGTGGGAGGGCTTCGTGATCTGCCTGGCCTGGACGTTCGCCGCCCTGCTCGGCGGCGCGCTGGTGCTCAAGAACCGGGACGCCTAGGGACGCCTGGGGAGTGCTCAGTACCGCGGAGCGCCGCGGCCCCGCAGGACGTTGGAGGCCCGGCGCTCCCGCGCGCCCCAGCAGGCGCGGTGCCAGTGCCGCCGGTCGTCCACGCCCGCGCCGTGCATCGGCCAGGCCACCACGTGACCCATCCCGGGCGGGATCTCCTGGTCGCAGCCCGGGCACCGGTAGTGCCGCCCGGCCGTCCCGGCGACCGTCTGGACCACCCAGTCGTCGCCCTGGTGGCTCTCGGTGCGGCGCAGCGATCCGCCGAGCGGGGAGGCCTGCTCGGCGCTCCCGCCCGGCTCGGCGCTCTTGATCCGGTTGCGGCGCGGCGACACGTCGGACTACCTCTCTTCCGGGGTTTCGGGTCCGTTCCAGCCTACGGCCGGCCGCCCCTCCGACAGGCCACTATCACGGCATCGTCCGACGCTCCCGCGTTTTTGCCGAGATCCACCCGATCTTCGACGAAATCCGGGCTTCCGCGTGCCATTGGCACATGACATCGGATACCCACAAGGGGAACAGGCGGGGCCCGCAGACCCTGCGCGCACCCGAGGAGGCCCCACCATGACCAAGACCAGCGCCCGCGCCGAGACCCGTCGACCCGTCGGAGTCCGGCCGCCCACCACCGGGCCGGTGCTGACCTCGCCCGCCCCGGTCACGGCCGCGGCGGGCGAGCCGCTGCCCGTGCCGCAGCGGGCGGGCGCGCTCCCGCCGGACACCGCACCGGTGCGGGTCGGCGCGTTCCTGCTGTCCGCGCAGTTCCCCGGGCAGAGCCACCGCGAGGCGCTGGACCGCACCGTCCGGGCCGCCGTCGAGGCCGAACGCGCGGGCCTGGACAGCGTCTGGCTGGCCGAGCACCACTTCGTCCCGTACGGGGTCTGCCCCAACGCCGCCACGCTGGCCGCGCTGCTGCTCGGCCGTACCCGCCGGATCGGCGTCGGCACGGCGGTCAGCGTGCTCTCCACCGCCCACCCGGTGGCGCTCGGCGAGCAGGCCGCGCTGCTGCACCTCACCTCGGACGGGCGCTTCACGCTCGGGGTGGGCCGCGGCGGTCCCTGGATCGACCTGGACGTGTTCGGCGGCGGCGTGGACGCCTTCGAGAACGGCTTCCCGGAGCGGCTGGACCTGCTGCTGCGCTGGCTGCGCGGCTCCCGGGTCGGCGCGGACGGCCCGCAGTTCACCTTCCCCGAGGTGGCGGTGGTGCCGCGCGCCACCGAACCGGTGCGCCGGTCCGGACTGGGCAGCTGGCTCGGTCTCGGCGAGCCGTCCGGCCCGGTGCGCTTCCCGCGTCAGCGCCAGGACGTCGAGGGCGTCGGTGGGGGCGTCGGTGAGGAACTCGACCCGGCCGGGCGGCCGGTGGCCGGCCCGCCGATGGTGGTCGCGTGCACCTCGCCGAACGGGGTGCGACTGGCCGCCGAACGCGGCCTGCCGATGCTGCTCGGCATGCACTCCGGCGACGACGACAAGCTGCGCATGCTGGCGCTGTACCGCAGCGCCTGGCTGGCCGCCGGGCGCGGCGAGGAGCAGCTGCGCCGGGTGAACCGCCAGCACGTCGCGGCCGGGGTGGCCCAGGTCGACGACCGCACCTCGGCGGCCCGCGCCACCCTGCTGAACGCCATGCCGGGCTGGTTCGAGTACGGGCTCGGCGCCCACCGCACCGTGGACGGCCGGGAGCGCACGATGCGCGACCCGCGCGAGTACACCGAACTCCTCTGCGACCTGCACGCGGTGGGCACGCCGCGGCAGTGCGCCGACCGGCTGCTGGCCACCGCCGAGCGGACCGGAATCCGCCGCTTCGCGCTGCTCGCGGAGGGCAGCGGCGACCACGAGGCGACCCTGCACAACATCGCCCGGCTCGGCTCCGAGGTGCTGCCGCAGCTGGGGTGAGCCCGGGAGCGGAGCGGCCGGGCCCGGTCCGGGCCGCCGCCCCTCCCCTCGCACCGGGGGACGGGGGCGGCCCGACGACCTTCCGGGCCACTGCGACCCGGCATCGGCGGTGCTGCCGGGTCAGCAGTCCCGCAGTTCCTCGGACTGGTTGAGCAACTGCTCCCGGACCGAGGTGAAGCGTGCGTGCCGTGCCTCGTTGGCGTCCGACGGCAGGAAGACCGCCACCCGGTGACAGTTCTGGAAGGCCAGCCGCACCCCGAAGTGCCGCTGCAGGGCCCCCCGGATGGCGTCGCTGGCAAGGGCCCGCAGGAGCTGGCCGCGGGCCTGCTCGCTGGGCGGCGGTACCTGGTTGTCGGCGAAGTCGGTACCGTCGACCTTCGCCTGGGCGACCAGCGAGCTGATCAGGTCCCAGGCGTACGGCAGCGAGACGCGGACGCAGTCGACGAATTCCCGCTCGTCGACCTCGCCCCGCTCGGCCTTTTCCAGCAGGGCCGGTGAGACGTCGAGCGACATGGATTCTCCTCTCGCGGTCCACCCGCGCGGCGCCCGGGTGGTCGTGCGTAGTCCAAGCTCACAGTGAGGGTGGGCGGATCGCGCGGGGTGTCCGGAACGCCGTGGAACGGGCGTTTTTGACACCCTGCGAAGGCGGCGGCACCACGGGACGTGACGTCCCGGACACCGACCGCGCTCGGAACAGCGTGGCAGTCAACGGCGGGACGGGCCGGTCATTCCTGTGGATTGCTTCGGAAATACGCGGCGGTGCACCACATTGGCCGGATCCCGTCGGATCGTTCATCTGAAGTCTCCGTCCCCGTTGACAGCGATCCCGCACGCGTGCCGTCACGTACGGTAGCGACCCCAGGGGATGGGCGCCAGACCGCGACGGGCGGTGAGCGGAATTGCCGAACCTCCATGTTCGCGGGGTTCCCGGTTTCTTCACCCGGTCGTCGTGGAATCGCATCAACTGGCCCCGGTGGGCTAGCGTGGTCGACCGTGCGTCTCGTAATTGCCCGCTGCTCAGTCGACTATGCCGGTCGGCTCTCCGCCCATCTGCCCTCCGCCACCAGGCTCATCCTGGTCAAGGCCGACGGCAGCGTCAGCATCCACGCCGACGACCGCGCCTACAAGCCGCTCAACTGGATGTCCCCGCCGTGCGCGCTCAAGGAGGCGGACGGGGTCTGGACGGTGGAGAACAAGGCCGGCGAGAAGCTCATCATCACGCTGGAGGAGGTGCTGCACGACTCCTCCCACGAACTCGGGGTGGACCCGGGCCTGATCAAGGACGGCGTCGAGGCGCACCTCCAGGAGCTGCTCGCGGACCGGATGGAGGTGCTCGGCGCCGGCTGGTCCCTGATCCGCCGCGAGTACCCCACCGCGATCGGCCCGGTCGACATCCTCTGCCGCGACTCGGACGGTGCCACGGTGGCCGTCGAGATCAAGCGCCGCGGTGAGATCGACGGCGTCGAGCAGCTCACCCGCTACCTCGAACTCCTCAACCGGGACCCGCTGTTGGCCCCGGTCAAGGGCATCTTCGCCGCCCAGGAGATCAAGCCCCAGGCCCGCGTGCTGGCCACCGACCGGGGCATCGGCTGCGTGGTGCTGGACTACGACGAGCTGCGCGGCATCGACGACGACAAGCTCAAGCTGTTCTGACCGGTCAGCTCGCGGACGGCGAGGGCGTCGTCGGCGGGGGGCTGGACGTCCCGCTCGTGGGGCCCGTCGTGGCGGGCGGCGGTGTGGTCGCGGTCGCCGAGGGCGGCGTGGTCGACGGCTTCGACGGGGGCGGCGTGCTGGTGCCTCCGCCGGGCTGAGTGCCCCCGGAGTTGCCGCCGCCACCGCTGCCGCCGGTGCCACCACCACTGCCGCCGCCGGTGCCACCCGGCGGCGGGCCGGACTGCTGGGCCGGCGGCTGCGACTGTCCCGGTGCGGGCGGCTGCGGCTGCTGCGACTGCTCGGTGGTCCCCGCGCTCTCGCTCGCCCCGCGGCTCGGCTTCTTCGACGCGCTCGGCGAGTGCGACGCGCCGCCGCTCGCCGGCGGCTCCGGGCTGGTCCCGCCCGCCGCCGGACCGCCCCCCGCGTCCGTCCCCGGCGCCCCCGCCCCTGGCGCCCCCGTACCGGTGGCACCGGTGCCGGCGGTCGGGACACCGACGTGCGGCGACGGGAGCGGACCGCCCTGCCCGCCGTCGGGGTCGTCGAGCCGGGTGTGCGGGTCGTTGCCCGGGTGCTGCTCCGGACCGGTGGCGCTCATCGCCACCGCCGTCCCGAGCGCCCCGAGCGCGAGGACGGCCGCCGACGCGGCGATCACCCGGCGCCTCGTCCCGGAGCGCAGGCGGGCCGGCACCTTGGCTATCGCGCGGATGACGGGCCGCCGCACCGGCGCCGGCCCGGGGGACGCCGCGGGCGGCAGCTGCCGCCCGTCGGCGCGCAGCAGGTCCAGCATCCGGCCGGCCGCCGCGACGCCGCGCTGCTCGCCGGCGGCGGACCGCAGGGTGAGCGCCGTCTCCAGCTCGGCCATCGCCCGGGACGGCTCCCGGACGCAGAACGCGTGCACGCCCGCCTCGTGGTGGAACCAGGCCTGGTCGGTGCCGGAGCCCGTCCGGCGGGCCGCCTCCAGCCCCAGCTGCAGGACCCGCTCCCAGGCGCCCCAGCGCAGCGCCAGTGCCAGCGCGGGCGCGGCGGCCCTGGCCAGGCGCACGACGGCGTCGTGCCGGCCGGCCGCCCGGTCCGCGACCAGCACGCCGACCACCACCTCCGCCTCGGCCGCGACCTGTTCCAGCGACACCGAGCTGTGCCCGACCCACCAGGCGAAGTGCTGGGCGGCGCCGTCCAGGCAGCCGCGGGCCGGCCAGTGCGGGGCGAGCAGGTCCAGCACCCCGGCGGTCAGCCGGTGGTGCCCGCCGATGGACACCGCCAGCCCGGCGTCGGCGAGTTCGGCGAGGGCGCTCTCGCCCTGGCCGACGTCGATCAGCGCGGGCAGGTGCGGCGCGGTGGGGCACTCGCCGCCGAGCGCGACGGCGAGCCTCAGGACGGCCTGGGCGGGCTCGCTCAGCCCCTCCGCGAGCCGGACGGCGGGTGAGGCGGTCTCGGCGACGGACGGCAGCGGGACGGTGCGGCGCAGCGCGTTCTCGCGGACGGCCGGGTCGGGGTCGTGGACGGGCTCCTCGACCGCGCCGAAGACCCCCATCCGGTCCTCCTCGGCGGCGACCAGCGCGTCCACCGCGACGTCCCGCTGGCGCAGCAGCGCGGCGGCCTGGACGAAGCGCAGCGGCAGTCCCTCGGACTCGAACCAGAGGTCGACCGCCCAGGCCTTCTCCTCGACGTCCAGCGGCCGCCCGGCCTGGCGGGCGGCGAGGGCGAGGCAGGCGGAGCGGGAGAGCCCGGCGACCAGGTGGTCCTGCAAGCGGGAGCCGGGCGACGGCGCCGGGCTCCCGGGGGCGGCGGAGATCAGGAAGGCGCAGCCGGGGGCGAGGGCGAGCAGGTCCTCCAGTTCGGCGCCGGACTGCTCCGCGCCGTCGACGACCACGATCGCGCCGACCTCGGCGAGGTGCACGGCCAGCTGGCCCGGGTCGGGCCGGTAGCCGGGGGCGTGGTGAGTGGCCGCGAAGAGGTCCTGGAGCAGGTCGGCGGCGGTGCGGCGGTGCCCGCAGAGCTGGACGACGCCGCCGGGGGCGAGGTCGGCGGCGGCCTCGGCGACGGCCGACAGCAGCGCGCTGCGGCCCGAGCCGGCCTGGCCGACCAGGCGTATCGAGCGGCCCTCGGCGAGCAGGCCGAGGAGTTCGGCGACGTCGGCCTCGCGGTCGAGCAGCGGCAGGTCGGCGGGCCCGGCGCCGAGGGCGAGCGGGCCGACCGCGCGGCCGACGCCGCCGACCGGGCCCCGGGCGGGCTCGCTGCGCTCGATCCGGCGCGGGCGGGGCCGCCACTCCTCGGGGCAGGGCCTGACCTCGGAGCCGTCCGGGGCGCCGACGCCGACCAGCAGGGCGCCGGAGACGAGTTCGCCGCCTCGGGTGCGGGCGGCCTCCTGCCGGAACTCCCCGGTTGGCTGTGCCACGTTCTGCTCCGCATCCTGCTCGGCCGCCGGCGTCCCGCGCCGGCCGGCTGACGTCTCGGTCGCGGCCGCGCGCGGGCTGGGGGCAGCTGGCTGAGGCGGCCGTCATCTGACGGGCAGACTCTTGCACATCCGGGCCCGCCCGCGCAGGGGCGGCCCGGTCGGGGGCCGGACGACGGCCGATCAGAGCCAGCTCGGAGCCCGGTCGGAGCCGGACGAGGACCGGTCGGGGAGGGGGCGGGGAGCGGGCGGGGAGCGGGCGGGGAGCGGGCGGGGAACGAACGAAGGCAGCGGACGAACGAAGGCAGGACCGGACAGGCCCTAGAGGGCGATCCCCTGGGCCTCGGTGACGCCGTCCACGGCCAGGATGCGGTGCAGCTTGGTGGCCACCAGCAGCCGCTGGAGCTGGGCCGGGACGGAGCGCAGCACCAGCCGGCGGCCGATCCGGCCGGCCCGGCGGTGGGTGCCCATGATCACGCCGAGGCCGGTGGCGTCCCAGAACTCCAGCCGGGCGAGGTCGAGCACGAGGTCGCCGAGGCCGCCGTCCACGGCCTGGTGCAGCTGGGCGCGCGCATCGGCGGCGGTGCGCACGTCGAGGCGGCCTTCGATGGCCAGCGCCCTGTGGTCGCCGGTGATGCGCATGCTCTCCTCCTTCGCCTGACCGGTCCGGTACGGGGGTGGTCCGACCCGGCCGTGCCGGGTCCGGGGGGTGGGGGTGTCCATCCGGGCGGGCCGTGGCCCCTCACCCGGGTCCGGTCGCAGCCTCGTCGTGCTGGGCCGGGTCTCCCTCTTCTGACGGCGAACCAGCAGCGCAGGTTGCTGGTTCCGGCCAGATCTGAAGCAACTTCACTCGTCCGAGGGAATATACGCAGTCAGTCTCCACACCTACGCTCGATTACCGCCCAAATCACCCGTCTGCGGCACCTGGCGTGAGGAAACTCACCCGCCCCCGGCCGGGCGGGCCGTACGGTGTTCGGCCGTACGGCCCGCCCGGTCGCCGAGCGTCGTCGTTCACCCGTTCCGGCGGGGGCTCACTTGCCCTCGTACGGGTAGAAGCCGCGGCCGCTCTTGCGGCCGAGATCGCCGGCGGTGACCATGCGCGCCATGATCTCCGGGGCGGCGAACTTCTCGTCCTGGGTCTCGTCGTAGATGTTGCGGGCGGCGTGCAGCAGGATGTCCACGCCGGTCAGGTCGGCGGTCTCCAGCGGGCCCATCGGGTGGCCGAAGCCGAGGCGGCAGGCGGTGTCGATGTCCTCGGCGGTGGCGACGCCCGACTCGTACAGCTTGGCGGCCTCGACGACCAGCGCGGTGATCAGGCGGGTGGTGACGAAGCCGGCCACGTCCCGGTTGACCACCACGACGTCCTTGCCGACGCCCTCGGCGAAGGCGCGGGCGGCGGCCAGGGTCTCGTCGCTGGTCTTGTAGCCGCGGACCAGCTCGACCAGCTTCATCAGCGGCACCGGCGAGAAGAAGTGCACGCCGACGACCGACTCGGGGCGGCGGGTGGCGGCGGCGATCCGGGTGATCGGGATGGCGGAGGTGTTGGAGGCCAGTACCGCGCCGTCCTTGGCGAGCTTGTCGAGCTCCCGGAAGACGCCCTCCTTGACCTCGAACTGCTCGAACACGGCCTCGACCACGATGTCGGCCTCGGCGACGGCGCCCAGGTCGGTGGTGGTGGTGATCCGGCCCAGCGCGGCCTCGGCGTCCTCGGCGCTCAGCCGGCCCTTGGCGACGAACTTCGCGTAGGAGGCGCGGATGCCCGCGAGACCGCGCTGCAGGGCCTCCTCGGTGACGTCCCGCAGCACCACCGGGTGGCCGGCCTGCGCGGACACCTGGGCGATGCCGGCGCCCATCAGGCCGGCACCGATCACGGCGATCTGCTTGCTGGACGCATTGCTCATGGCTGGGTCTCCCGATGCCGTCGCCGCCCTGGGGCGGGCCCTGAAGGCGGCTCAGGGCAGGGGTCACCGCCGGAGAGCCGCGTCGCTCGTTGCCGGGACTCTAATGCCCAATCCGGCCCCGTGGTGTCAATCGGGAGTGTGATCTGCGCCCGACCTGGTCGGGCGACCCAGACCTGCCGTGACCAGCCGATCAGACCGGCCGATCGGCCCGTCCGACCGGACCGTCAGACGGTCAGCCCGAGGTCCTGCGCCAGGATCGCCGCCTGCACCCGGTTGCGCAGCCGCAGCTTCGCCAGGATCCGGCTGACGTGCGTCTTGGTGGTCGCCTCCGCCATCTCCAGCCGGGCCGCGATCTCCCCGTTGGACAGCCCGGCCCCGATGCAGGCCAGCACCTCCCGCTCACGCGGGGTCAGTCCGGCCACCGCCTCCCTGGCTTCCGGCCCGACCGCCCGGTCCGGCCGGGCGAAGGCGCCGATCAGCCGCCTGGTCACCGAGGGCGCCAGCATGCCGTCCCCGCGCGCCACCGTCCGGACGCCCTCGACCAGGGTGTCCGCCTCCAGGTCCTTGAGCAGGAACCCGGCCGCGCCGGCCCGCAGCGCGCCGTAGACGTACTCGTCCAGGTCGAAGGTGGTCAGCACGAGCACCTGGCCGGCGCCGGCGGCGACCACCTGCCTGGTCGCCGAGACGCCGTCCAGCCGGGGCATCTGCACGTCCATCAGCACCACGTCGGGCCGTAGCTCCAGCGCCAGCCGGACGGCCTCCTCGCCGTCGGCGGCCTGCCCGACCACCTCGATGTCCGGCTCGGCCCGCAGGATCATCACCAGCGCCGCCCGTACCGCCGCCTGGTCCTCGGCCACCAGCACCCGGATCGTCATGCCCCTGCCCCGCTCTCCCGCCCGCGCGGCAGTACCGCGCGCACGCTCCAGTAGTCGTTCCGCGGCCCCGCCTCGAAGCTGCCGCCGAGCAGCCCGGCCCGCTCCGCCATGCCGACCAGCCCGGCCCGGGCGCCGGGCAGTTCGCGGCCCGGTCCGTGCCGGTACGGGCTGTCGACGGCGATCCGCAGTTCCTCGGGGCCGAACTCCAGCCGCACGCTGACCAGTCCGGGCCCGGCGTGCTTGAGCGCGTTGGTCAGCGACTCCTGGACGATCCGGTACGCGGCCAGCCGGACCGGCACCGGGACCTCCCCGCGCTCGCCCCGCTCGGCGAGTTCGAAGTCCAGCCCGACGTCCTGGCCGGCCGCCCGGGCCTTGGCCAGCAGGGCGTCCACGGCGGCCAGGTCGGGCGCCGCGTACGACTCGTCCGCCTCTCCCCCGCCGCTGTCGCGCAACAGTCCGATCATGCGACGCATTTCGGCCAAACCCTGGACGCTGCTCTCCCGGATCACCGCCAGCACCTCCACCAGCGGGTCGTCCCCGGCCAGCCGACGACGCCGGGCGACGGACTGCGCGCCGGTCGCGTGGATCGCGATCGCCGACAGGTGGTTGGCCACCACGTCGTGCAACTCCCTTGCCATCCTCGCGCGTTCGGCGACGACGGCCTCACGCCGGTCCATCTCCGAGAGCAGCGCGGTCTGTTCGGCCCGCAGCCGCTCGCTCACCGCCCGGTCGCGGTGCTTGCGGACCACGTCCCCGGTCCAGACCGGCGCCAGGTAGATCAGCACGGTGAGCACCACCACCGCCACCGCGTTCGAGGCGTCGCTGTAGATCAGCACCAGGGTGGACAGCACCAGCACCGAGCCCGTGCCGGTCAGGTGCAGGATCCGGGACATCCTCGGGGTGCCGTAGAGCACCGCCGCGTAGAGCAGGTCGGTGTACATCAGGCTGGTCGCCAGCAGGGCGCCGGTGAAGATGCCGTACCCGAAGGCGAGCCCGCCCAGCGTCGTGGTGAGCACCGGCCTGGTCCGGCGGAACAGCTCCAGCACCGCCAGCACCAGCAGCGCCGGCAGCACGGCCCAGCGCGAGATCCGCGCGGAGTTGTCGTAGACCTGGAGCGCGATCAGCAGCGCCCCGCCGAGCAGACCGAGCAGGGCGATCCCCCGGTCCTCCTGGCGCGGGGTGAGGGTCGGTCTCAGCACACCTCCATCTCACCATCCCCGGGCGCCGGCCGACTCCGGTCGCCGGAGGAGCCGCCGTACATCGAAAGGTGCAGGCCGGGACGGCACCCGGCGACGACGACGCGGCCACGCCCGCGCGCCAGGCTGGAGGCAACCGCCGACCGCCCGGGAGCACAGCGTGATCGTCACCCTCATCGTCGCGGCCGAGATCTCCTTCTGGATCCTGCTCGGCCTCGGTCTCACCGCCCGCTACCTGCTGCGGTGGCGCCGCACCAGCACCGCCCTGCTGGTCGGCCTGCCGGTGGTGGACCTCACCCTGTACGTACTCACCGTGCTCGACCTGCGCGGCGGCGCCGCCGCGAGCTGGACGCACGCACTCGCGGCGAGCTACGCGGGCTTCTCGATCGGGTACGGGCCCTCGCTGGTCCGCTGGGCCGACCGGCACTTCATGCACCGCTTCGCCGGCGGCCCCAAGCCGCCGCGCTCACCCAAGTACGGCCTGGCGCGGTCCCGGTACGAGTGGCAGATCTGCCGCCGCACGGTGGTCTCGGCCGTGATCACGCTGAGCCTGATCACCCTGCTGGTGCCGCTGTCGGGAGGCTCCGCGCACTTCGACACCTTCCTCCAGTGGTACCTCAAGCTGGGCATCGCCGCCGTGGTCAACGTGGTCATCGCCGTCAGCTACACGCTCTGGCCGAAGCAGCCGCCGGCCGGCGAGCAGGACGCGGACGACCCGATCGCCGAGCAGCCCGTCGCCGGCGTCCCGCAGAAGCGGCTCTGAGGGACCGCTAGCGGTTCTCGCCCGGCACCCAGAGCACGTCGCCGCGCTCCTTGTTGGCCGCCCGGGCCAGGATGAACAGCAGGTCGGAGAGCCGGTTGAGGTACTTCGCGGTCAGCGGGTTGACGCTGTCCCCGTACTCCGCGATCGCCGCCCAGGTGGCCCGCTCGGCCCGCCGCACCACCGTGCAGGCCAGGTGCAGGTAGGCCGCGCCGGGCGTACCGCCGGGAAGGATGAAGCTGCGCAGCTTCTCCAACTGCTCCAGGTAGTGGTCGCAGTCCCCCTCCAGCCGGTCGACGTACGACGGCAGCACCCGCAGCGGCGGGTACTTCGGGTCCTCGACCACCGGCGTGGACAGGTCCGCGCCGACGTCGAACAGGTCGTTCTGGATCCGGACGAGCACCGTGACGACGTCCTCGGGCAGCGATCCGGCGGCGACGGCCACGCCGATCGCCGCGTTCGCCTCGTTGGTGTCGGCGTACGCCACCAGGCGGGGATCGGTCTTGGTGGTCCGGCTCATGTCGCCGAGCGCGGTGGTGCCGTCGTCGCCGGTACGGGTGTAGATGCGCGTCAGATTGACCATGCGGCCAGCGTAGCCGGACGGGTTGGGCGGCGTTGACCCCTAGCGGGACCCCCCTCGACGATCGCCGCTACGCGACGTTCACCCTCTGCCCGGGCGGGGCGGCCTCCAGCCAGGCGAGGAAGCCGGTGAGCGCGTCCTCGCTCATCGCCAGCTCCAGCGGCTCCCCGTTGTGCAGGCAGCGCAGCACCACCGAGCCGGAGAGCAGGGCGAGCTCCTCCTGGCCCTCCGGGTAGCGCCGGCCGAGCACCTCGATCTCCCGGCGCGGCAGCACCCTGCGCGGGCGCGGGGCGTACGAGAAGACCCGGAACCACTCGATCGAGTCACCGCTGTAGCGGCCGATACCAAAAACCCACCCCTTGCCGTCGGTCTGGGGGACCGGGGCCGAGGTGGGTTTGCCGTTCTCGTCGAGGTCGGGCTGCGTCGAGGCGTCGGCGGGCATTTTGAGTCGGTAGCTGCAGTCGAACGTGCCGCCGACCCGCTGGATCAGGCGGCGTCGTACCGCGAACGCCACCAGGCCGATCACACCCAGCGCCACGACCGCCGCACACACCACAAGCGCGAGGACCATGCTCACCTACCTCCTCGCTACCCGCGTTCCCCGTATCGGTCGTATCAAGCGACCGCGTTGACCTACCAACTACGACGACAGTCCCGGGGTCACGCTCACGCGTCCCCGGGACCGTCGGTCGACCCCGCTGAACCAGGGTCTCGGCGCACTCAGGCGTGGGCCTTGAGGCCGCGCGCCGCGAACAGGCGGACCTCGGCGCGCCGCTCGGCGTGCTCGTCCAGGCCCGACTTGGCCTGCTCCAGCGCGCGCTCGGCGCGGGCGACGTCGATCTCGTCCGCCAGCTCGGCGATCTCCGCGAGCAGAGACAGCTTGTTGTCGGCGAAGGAGATGAAGCCGCCGTGCACCGCGGCGATCACGGTGCCGCCGTCCGTCGTGCGAATGGTGACCGGACCGGTCTCCAGCACACTCAGCACCGGGGTGTGACCCGGCATGATGCCGGTGTCGCCGGAGGCCGTACGGGCGACGACGATGGTGGCCGCACCGGACCACACCTTGCGGTCGGCTGCGACCAGCTCGACGTGCAGCTCAGCCAACGTGGGCTCCTAGGCTCATGCAACCCCCGATTACTCGGGAGTTTCGGTAAGAATAACGGCCGCGCGCCTCCGGCATGAAACCGGCGGCACGGATTTGACCGGAATCACAGCCGATGCGACGCGAGGGGTGGTCCCGGGCTCGGGGCCACCCCTCACGGTCACTCAGCTGCTACCGGCCGCGATTACTTCTTCGCCAGCTCGGCGGCGTTCTTCTCGAGGTCCTCGATGCCACCGCACATGAAGAAGGCCTGCTCCGGGACGGAGTCGTACTTGCCGTCGGCGATCGAGTTGAAGGCCTCGATGGTCTCCGACAGCGGCACGGTCGAACCCTCGACACCGGTGAACTGCTTCGCCACGTAGGTGTTCTGCGAGAGGAAGCGCTCGATGCGACGGGCCCGGTGGACCGTGATCTTGTCCTCCTCCGACAGCTCGTCCATGCCGAGGATGGCGATGATGTCCTGGAGGTCCTTGTACTTCTGCAGGATCCCCTTGATACGGAGGGCCGTGTCGTAGTGGGTCTGCGCGATGTACCGCGGGTCGAGGATGCGGGACGTGGAGTCCAGCGGGTCGACGGCCGGGTAGATGCCCTTCTCCGAGATCGGGCGCGACAGAACGGTCGTCGCGTCCAGGTGGGCGAAGGTGGTGGCCGGGGCCGGGTCGGTCAGGTCGTCCGCGGGGACGTAGATCGCCTGCATCGAGGTGATCGAGTGACCGCGGGTCGAGGTGATGCGCTCCTGGAGGAGGCCCATCTCGTCGGCCAGGTTCGGCTGGTAGCCCACCGCGGAGGGCATGCGGCCGAGCAGGGTCGACACCTCGGAACCGGCCTGGGTGAACCGGAAGATGTTGTCGATGAAGAGGAGCACGTCCTGCTTCTCGACGTCACGGAAGTACTCCGCCATGGTCAGCGCGGAGAGCGCGACGCGCAGACGGGTGCCCGGCGGCTCGTCCATCTGGCCGAAGACCAGCGCGGTCTTGTCCAGAACGCCCGAGTCGACCATCTCGTCGATGAGGTCGTTGCCCTCACGGGTGCGCTCGCCGACACCGGCGAACACCGACACACCACCGAAGTTCTCGGCGACGCGGTAGATCATCTCCTGGATCAGAACGGTCTTGCCGACACCGGCACCACCGAACAGACCGATCTTGCCACCCTGGACGTACGGGGTGAGGAGGTCGATGACCTTGATGCCGGTCTCGAACATCTCGGTCTTGGACTCGAGGTCCTTGAACTCCGGCGCCTTGCGGTGGATCGGCCAGCGGACCTCGACCTGCTGGTCGAACTCCTTCTGGTCCACGTTCAGCACGTCACCGAGGGCGTTGAAGACCTTGCCCTTGGTGATCTGGCCGACGGGCACCGAGATGGCGGCACCGGTGTCGGTGACCTGGGTGCCACGGACCAGACCGTCGGTCGGCTGCATCGAGATGCCGCGGACCATGCCGTCGCCCAGGTGCTGGGCGACCTCGAGGGTCAGGGTCTTCTTGCCCGAGCCGTCGGGGTTGTCCACCTCGACGTGCAGGGCGTTGAACATGTTCGGAATGGCGTCGACGGGGAACTCCACGTCGACGACCGGGCCGATGACCCGCGCGACGCGGCCCGTCGCCGTGGTCGGCTCAACAGTGGTGGTCATTCTCATTCGCTCCCGCGGCTAGCGTCGGCGAGGGCGTTGGCACCGCCGACGATCTCGCTGATTTCCTGGGTGATCTCGGCCTGACGGGCCGAGTTGGCAAGCCGCGTGAGCGACTTGATGAGCTCGCCGGCGTTGTCCGTCGCGCTCTTCATCGCGCGGCGGCGGGCGGCGTGCTCGGAGGCGGCCGACTGCAGCAGCGCGTTGTAGATCCGGCTCTCGACGTACCGCGGCAGCAGCGCGTCGAGGACGCCCTCCGCCGACGGCTCGAAGTCGTACAGCGGGAAGATCTCGGCCTTGGCCGACGTCTGGTCGCTGAGCTGGACCTCGTCCAGCTTCAGCGGCAGCAGTCGGGCGTCCACCGCGTCCTGCGTCAGCATGGACACGAACTCGGTCGAGACCACGTGGAGTTCGTCCACGCCGCCCGTCTCGGCCGTGAAGGCCTCGATCAGCTCGCCCGCGACCGACTTCGCGTCACCGTAGGTCGGCTTGTCCGAGAAGCCCGTCCACGAGTTCCCGACCGCCAGGTCACGGAAGGTGTAGTACGACAGACCCTTCCGACCGACGATGTAGGTCACCACGTCCTTGCCCTCGCCGCGCAGGCGCTCGGTGAGCGCCAGCGCCGCCTTGATGGCGTTGGACGAGTAACCGCCCGCCAGGCCGCGGTCCGCCGTGATCAGCAGGACGGCGGCACGCGTGGCGTTCGGGTTCTCGGTGGTGAGCGGGTGCTTGGCGTTGGACCGGGTGGCCACCGCCGTCACCGCCCGGGTGAGCTCATCGGCGTACGGAGCGGAGGCGGCCACCGCGCGCTGCGCCTTGCCGATGCGCGCCGCGGAGATCATCTCCATCGCCTTGGTGATCTTCTTCGTCGCGGTGACAGAGCGGATCCGGCGCTTGTAGACCCGAAGCTGTGCTCCCATGGGTCGTTACGTCCTTTCCCTCGCTACCGGACTCAGGCCTGCTCGGAGAGCAGCTTGCCGTCGGCGGTCTGGTACCCCTGCTTGAAGGCGTCGATGGCCGTGGTCAGCGCGTCGACGGTGCCCTCGGCGAGCAGACCGGTCTCGACGATGCCCGCGAGCAGGTCCTTGTGCTGGAGGCGCACGTGGTCCAGGAACTCGCGCTCGAAGCGGCGGATCTCGGCGACCGGGACGTCGTCCAGCTTGCCGTTGGTGCCGGCCCAGATGGAGACGACCTGCTCCTCGACCGGGAACGGCTGGTACTGGCCCTGCTTCAGCAGCTCGACCATGCGCGCACCACGCGCCAGCTGGGCCTTGGAGGCCGCGTCCAGGTCGGAACCGAAGCCGGCGAAGGCCTCCAGCTCGCGGTACTGGGCGAGGTCCAGACGCAGACGGCCGGCGACCGAGCGCATGGCCTTGATCTGGGCGGAGCCACCGACGCGGGAGACCGAGATACCGACGTTCACGGCCGGGCGGATGCCGGCGTTGAACAGGTCGGACTCCAGGAAGCACTGGCCGTCGGTGATGGAGATGACGTTGGTCGGGATGTACGCCGAGACGTCGTTGGCCTTGGTCTCGATGATCGGCAGACCGGTCATCGAGCCGCCGCCCAGGGCGTCGTTCAGCTTGGCGCAACGCTCCAGCAGGCGGGAGTGCAGGTAGAAGACGTCGCCCGGGTAGGCCTCGCGGCCCGGCGGACGGCGCAGCAGCAGCGACACGGAGCGGTAGGCCTCGGCCTGCTTCGACAGGTCGTCGAAGATGATCAGGACGTGCTTGCCGTCGTACATCCACTCCTGGCCGATGGCCGAACCGGTGTACGGGGCGAGGTACTTGAAGCCGGCCGGGTCGGAGGCGGGAGCAGCCACGATGGTGGTGTACTCCAGCGCGCCGGCCTCCTCCAGGGCGCCGCGGACGGACGCGATGGTGGAGCCCTTCTGGCCCACGGCGACGTAGATGCAGCGGACCTGCTTCTCCGGGTCGCCCGAGCGCCAGTTGTCGCGCTGGTTGATGATCGTGTCGACGGCCACCGCGGTCTTGCCGGTCTGGCGGTCACCGATGATCAGCTGACGCTGGCCACGGCCGATCGGGGTCATCGAGTCGATGGCCTTGATGCCGGTCTGCAGCGGCTGCTTGACCGACTTGCGGGCCATGACGCCGGGGGCCTGCAGCTCCAGGGCGCGGCGGCCGCTGGAGGCGATGTCGCCCAGACCGTCGATCGGGTTGCCCAGCGGGTCCACGACGCGGCCGAGGTAGCCGTCGCCGACCGGAACCGAGAGGACCTCGCCGGTGCGGCGCACGGTCTGGCCCTCTTCGATGCCACCGAACTCGCCGAGGATGACGACACCGATCTCGCGGGTGTCGAGGTTCAGCGCGAGGCCGAGCGTGCCGTCCTCGAACCTCAGCAGCTCGTTCGCCATGACCGAGGGCAGGCCCTCGACATGCGCGATGCCGTCCGCCGCGTCAGTGACCGTGCCGACCTCTTCCACAGAAGCGGCGTCCGGCTGGTACGACTGGACAAAGTCGGCCAGCGCGTCCCGGATCTCCTCCGGACGGATCGTAAGCTCCGCCATCAGGCTTCCCTGCTCTCCTAGTTTGCGATCCTCGGCCCGCCATTGAGGGCCGCAAGTATTCGACTCTCGGCCGGGTCTGCCGAACCGGCCGTCCGATGTGCCGGCCCCTTGGGGAGCCGGTTTCCCGACCGAGGGTCGGATGTACTGCTGCTTCGGTGTGCTCAGCCTTCGAGCGACTGGCGAGCGCCTTCGAGGCGGCTCGACACGGTGCCGTCGATGATCTCGTCGCCGACCTGCACCCGGACACCACCGACGACCTCGGGGTCGACGTCGATGTTCAGGTGGACCTGGCGGCCGTACATCCGGCCCAGAGCACCGGACAGGCGCTCCTTCTGGGTGTCCGACAGCGGCACCGCGGTGGTGACCAGGGCCACCACGCGGTCGCGGCGCGTGGCGGCGAGCTTCGAGTAGGACTCCAGGCCCTGCTCCAGGCTACGGCCACGCGGCGCGTTGACGATGGCCGTGACCAGCCGGACGGTGCCCGCGTGGGCGCGGCCGCCGAGCAGCTTCTTGATCAGCGCGGCCTTCGCGGCGATGCCGGCCTTCGGCTCGGTCAGTGCGGCGCGCAGCTCGTGCGAGCCGCCCACCACCCGGCTGAACCGGAACAGCTCGTCCTCGACGTCGTCCAGGGCGCCTGCCCTGTCCGCCGCGATGACCTCGGCGTACGCGGCCAGCTCCTCGGTCCCGTCCACCAGGTCGCGCGAGCCCGACCAGCGGGAGCGGACCAGGCCGGAGACGAGGTCGACGGTCTCGCCGGAGACCTGACCGGTCAGCAGCGAGGAGACCAGCTGGGCCTTGTCCTGACCGGACCGGGACGGGTCGGTCAGGACACGGCGCAGCGACACCTCACGGTCCAGCACGGCCGTGACGGCGGTGAGCTCCTCGGCGAGCTTGGCCGCGTCCACCGAGGTGGAGTCGGTCAGGCTCTCCAGGTTCTGCCGGCCGGCGGCGAGGGCCTCGCGGCTGGCGCCGATCACTTGGCCGCACCCTGAGCAACGGTGGCCTTGGCCTCCAGCTCGTCCAGGAAGCGGTCGATCACGCCGCTCTGCCGAGCGCTGTCCTCGAGGGACTCGCCCACGATGCGGGAAGCCAGCTGGGAGGCCAGCGAACCCACGTCCTGGCGCAGGACGGCAGTCGCCTGCTTCTTGTCGGCCTCGATCTGCGCGTGACCGGCGGCGACGATGGCCTCGCGCTGACGCTGGCCCTCCTCGCGCATCTCGGTGAGCTGGGCAGCGCCCTGCTCGCGAGCCTGCTCGACGATGCGGGCAGCCTCGTGACGCGCCTCGGCGAGCTCGGCGCGGTACTGCTCAAGCAGGGCCTGGGCCTCCGCCTGAGCGGCCTCGGCGCGCTCCATGCCGCCCTCGATGGCGTCCCGACGCTCCGACAGCACCTTCTCGATGCTGGGGAGGAGCTTCTTGCCGAGGAGACCGAAGACGATGAAGAAGCAGAGCAGGCCGATGATGATCTCGGGCCACGCGGGGAGGAGAGGGTTCATCTTCTCCTCGGCCGCGAGCGTAACCGCGATGCTCATATCTGGACCTTCCTCGAATGGGTCTGCGGCAGGATTACTTGTTGCCGAAGACGAACGGCATGACGATGCCGATGAGGGCGAGCGCCTCGGTCAGCGCGAAGCCGATGAACATGTTGGAGCGGATCAGGCCGGCAGCCTCGGGCTGACGGGCCATGGCCTGGACACCGTTGCCGAAGATCAGACCGACGCCGATGCCGGGGCCGATCGCGGCGAGGCCGTAGCCGATGGAGGCGACGGAACCGTAGACGTTGCCCTCAGCGAGGATGCTCATTGACGTTGTCCTTTGCAGGGGTGGTGAACCGGTGGTGATTGGCCACCGGGCAATCCGGAGAGGTTGGTTCAGGGAGGGCCGAAGCCCCCTGGCTCAGTGCGCCTCTTCGAGGGCACCGGCGATGTAGCTGCTGGCCAGCATCACGAAGATGTAGGCCTGCAGGAACTGGACCAGCAGCTCGAAGGCGGTCAGCGCGACGGCGACGATGAACGAGGCCGAGCCGTAGAGCGCACCCAGGGTCGGGCTGAGCAGGTACCAGGAGGCGATGGAGAACATCACGATCAGCAGGTGGCCGGCGAACATGTTCGCGAAGGCTCGGACCGCGAGCGTGAAGGGGCGCACGAAGATGTTCGAGAAGAACTCGATCGGCACCAGGATGAACATGACCCAGCCGGGGATGCCCGAGGGCCAGCAGAGGTTCTTCAGACCGCCGACGAAGCCGTGCTTCTTGAAGGTCAGCGTCATGTAGGTGATCCACACGACCGCCGCGAGGCCGGCCGGGAACGCGATCGCCGCCGAGACGGGGAACTGCGCGAAGGGGATGATCGACATGATGTTCATCAACCAGATGAAGAAGAACATCGAGACGAGCATCGGGACGTACTTCTCGCCCTTCTTGCCGATCGTCTCCAGCACGATGGAGCGCTTGACGAAGTCGTAGCCGATCTCGCCGACGAGCTGCAGCTTGCCGGGGACCAGGCGCGGCTTGGCGAAGGCGGCCCAGAAGAAGACGACGACCAGCAGCGCAACGATGACCGACAGCAGCATCGGCTTGTTGAACTCGATGCTGCCGATCGAGAAGATCGGCTTGAACTGGAACTCGTTCAGACCCGGGGCCGGGAAGCCGCAGCCAGCGTCCCCGAAGTGGCAACTGCCTGAGGCGAGGAACGTGAGCTGATCAGCACTCACCACGGACTCCTTCGTCGTGACGCATGGTTACGGCAACCTCGGTGTGTCGGCGTGGCCTGCGACCACGGAGCGGCACTGGAACTTGATGGGTTTCTCGCGGATCCCGCGCGCCGGTGCGCCGCACCACAGCGGGATCATCGAAGACTGCGCGGATCCGGGGGGCGATCCGTCCGCTGTTCGGACAGACCTGGCCGCTTCCCGTACTCCGTTGTTGCGACGGACGATAGCAGTCCGTCAGTGCGGCATAAACACCGCCCCCCTCGTTGGGGGGACAGCCAGGGCTCGTCACTGTTGACGCCCCGAGTCGGAGGGCTTGTCGCCCTTGTTTTCGGAGGCGTCGGGGTCGACGTAGAAGGTCTTGGCCTTCAGCGCACCGCGCACCTGGAACCCCGTCCAGACCAGCGCGCAGCCGAGCAGGGTGAAGGCGAAGGTCTGCCGGTTGAACAGCTCGGTGTCCTTGAAGACCGCCAGCACGATGCCGACCAGCAGGATCTGCGTGGTGTACACGAGCAGCGCCGCGGCCATCATGATGTGCGGGTTCGACCTGGTCAGCCGGTCGAGCGCGACCTGGCCGAAGCTGAAGAAGGCCATCACCAGGAGTGCGCCGAAGAGGGCGCCGAGCAGCCCCTTCCCACCGGCGACGGCGAACGAGATCGCCATGGCGATGATCCCGGCGGCCGCAGTGGGAATCGCGGCGCCTCGGAGGATCCGGGCGTCGGTGGACGGCATGTCGGCAGCTCCGGCGGCATGTCGATGTGACGGGGGACGGGGCACAGAAGGTGGTGGGTGACACCGGACCGAGAGGCCGCCGCCCGGGCCGCCCGCTGGAGCGGCGGGCCCGTCGAGGGAGACCGACCAGGGACGGAAGTCCTCCACCTGTCAGGTCTTTCGGCGTGTTCTCGGTACTCGTGAACGGTATCACAAACTATTTGATGAGAGCTTTACCATGAATGTGTGGCACCTGTCACACCGACGGCGCAGCGATGCGGCCGAACGGGTGGGGCCATTTGACGGAACATCAACTGCCTTGCTAGCGGCGGCCGGTGGCCCGGCCGTGGTCGTCGAGCGCGGAGGCGCCCCGGTCGGCTTCACCAAGAAGTTGCTTGTCCTTTGCCGACAGTTCAGCCATGGGGGCGGGCGGACGGCGCCGGTAGCGCGGCGGGACGAAGGACTGCACCGCCCTCGGCGCGCGCGGCCGGAACTGCGGCGTCAGCAGCACCACCAGGCCGACCAGGCAGAGCCCGGCGAGCGTCAGCACCACCGTGCGGCCGGTGTTGGTGACCGAGAAGGCCACCGTGCCGAAGGCGATCAGCGCGGCCCAGAAGTACATGATCAGCACCGCACGGCTGTGCGAGTGCCCGACCTGGAGCAGCCGGTGGTGCAGGTGGCGCTTGTCCGCGGCGAACGGCGACTGGCCGGCCCAGGTGCGGCGCACCACCGCGAGCAGCAGGTCCGCCAGCGGCAGCGCGATGACCGTCAGCGGCAGCAGCAGCGGGATGTAGATCGGCACCAGGGCGTGCACGGTCGCGGTCTGCGAACCGGTCTCGCTGCTGATCAGGTCCGGGTCGACGCGGCCGGTGATGGAGATCGCGGCCACGGCCAGCATCAGGCCCAGCATCATCGAGCCGGAGTCGCCCATGAAGATCCGCGCGGGGTGCATGTTGTGCGCCAGGAAGCCCAGGCACATGCCGATCAGCAGCACGCTGAACAGCACCGCGGGCGCCGCGTCGGTGATCGTGTAGCCGTACCAGAGCCGGTAGCTGTACAGGAAGAACGCCATCGCGGCGATGCAGACCATGCCGCCCGCCAGGCCGTCCAGGCCGTCGATGAAGTTCACCGCGTTGACCATGACGACGACCAGGGTGACCGAGATGACCATGCCCTGGGTGGGGCTCACCGCGACCGCGCCGACACCGGGCACCGGGAGGGTGATCACCGTGACGCCCTGCCAGACCATCACACCGGCGGCGATCATCTGGCCGCCGAGCTTCACCAGCGCGTCCACGCCCCACTTGTCGTCGAGCACCCCGAGCAGCCACATGATCCCGGCGCCGGACAGCAGCGCGCGGATGTCGGTGCCCTGGGAGAACACCTTGCTCAGGTTGTCCAGCTGGGAGGCGACCAGGATGCCCGCGCACAGCCCGCCGAACATCGCGATCCCGCCGAGCCGCGGCGTCGGCTCGCGGTGCACGTCCCGGGCGCGGACCGGCGGCATGGCGCCCGCCGCGATGGCGAACTTCCGGACCGGGCCGGTCAACAGGTAGGTGACGGCGGCGGTGCAGAACAGCACCAGCAGATACTCACGCACCACCGGCCTCCTGCGTCACTGTCCAACGGGGAGGTACCGAAGGTACTCCCCTGCGTTCCCGGGGTTCGAGGTGCGTCGCCACGCCCCACACCTTATTGAGTCGGACGCTCAAGGCGTGCATCGCGGTTCGCTCTCCCGGGTAGGAGATCCGAATATCCGTCGACGACGCTCTCGTCACCGCCGGTCGGCGAAGGACAGGGCCAGCTCCCGGACCCGGTTCGCCACCCGCGCGCCCGTGCCCCCGGCGAGCACCTGAGCGATCAGCCCGGCGAGCTCGGCGAGCTCCGCCTCGCCCATCCCCTGGCTGGTCACCGTGCCGGTGCCCAGCCTGATCCCGGAGGCCTCGGCGGCCGGCGCCGGGTCGTAGGGCAGCGCGCACTTGCCGAGCAGCAGTCCGGCCGCGGCGCAGCGCCGCTCGGCCTCCGCGCCGGTGACGCCCAGCGGGCTCACGTCCGCCGTCACCAGGTGGGTGTCGGTGCCGCCGGTCAGCGGGCGCATCCCGGCCGCCGCGAGCCCTGCCGCCAGCACCCGCGCCCCGTCCACCGCCCGCTGCGCGTAAGCCCGGTAGCCGGGCGTCGACGCCTCGGCGAGCGCCACCGCCTTGCCGGCCACCTCGTTCATCGCCGCCCCGCCCTGGCTGAACGGGAACACCGCCCGGTCGATCCGCTCGGCCAGCTCCGCGGTGGACAGCAGCAGGCCCCCGCGCGGGCCGCGCAGCAGCTTGTGGGTGGCCGCCACGGTGACGTCCGCGTACGGCACCGGGGAGGGCGCCACCCCGGCCGCGACCAGGCCGGCGGTCTGGGCGACCGAGGCGATCAGGTAGGCGTCCACCTCGTCGGCGATCTCCCGGAAGGCGGCCCAGTCCGGGTGCCGGGGGTGCGAGATCGAGCCCGCCACGATCGCCTTCGGGCGGTGCTCGCGGGCCAGGTCGCGCACCTGGTCGAGGTCGATCAGGCCGTCGGCCTCGCGCACCCCGTACCCGGTGAAGTCGAACCAGCGGCCGGAGAAGTTCGCCCGCGACCCGCAGCTGAGGTGGCCGCCGTGCTCCAGCGACATCGCCAGCACCCCGTCGCCGGGCCGCAGCAGCGCCGCGTACGCCGCCAGCATCGCCGAAGTCGCCGACCGGGGCTGGACGTTGGCGTGCGGGGCGGCGAACAGCCCACGGGCCCGGTCGATCGCCAGCAGCTCGGCGGCGTCCGCGAGGGCGCAGCCGGTGTGGTGCCGGCGGCCCGGGTAGCCCTCGGCGTACTTGTCGATCAGCGGCCCGGCCAGCGCCGCCAGGACGGCCGGGGAGGTCAGGTTCTCCCCCGCCAGCAGCTGGACCGTCTCGGCCCGCCGCTCGGCCTCGGCCGCCAGCAGGTCGGCCACCTGCGGATCGGCCCGGTGCAGTGCCTCGGAGGCCCACGGGCGCCCTCTGGTCGCGGTCGGGCCGGTCGGGGCGTCGGTGACGGTCATGGCGGGGCTCCGGGGCGGCGTGGGGGCGCCTCCCGGCGTGGGGGCCGGGAAGGATGGGTTCCTCCAGCGTAGGACCGGCCGGGCCGGGCGGCTCGTCGGCGCGGGGCCATTCGGCGCTCGGCCGCCGCGGGCCGTCCCCGGGCCGCCGGGGGCCTCCGGGCCGCTCGCGGCGCGGGCGGTCAGCGCAGCGCGGGCACGCCGGTGAGCGCGGTGACCACCGGGTCGACCGCGTGGAATATCTCCTCGCCGCAGTTGCGGAACATGCCGATCGGGGCCCCGTACGGGTCGTCCAGTTCGTCGGACTCCGGGGTGGCGGCGAGCAGCCAGCCGCGCAGCGCGGCGGCCGCCCGGACCAGGGCGCGGGCGCGCTCGGTGACGTCGGCGCCGCGGCGCGGGTCGGGCAGGGTGCCCGGGTCTATCGTCCGCACCAGGCGGGTGAACTCCTTCAGGGTGAAGGTGCGCAGCCCCGCCTCGTGGCCCATCGAGATGACCTGGGCGCGGTGGTCCAGGGTCGCGGTGAGCACCAGGTCGGCCTCGACCACGTGCTCGTCCAGCAGCTCGCGGCCGGTGAAGCCGCCGCTGTCGGCGCCGTACTCGTCCAGGACGGTCACGGCGTGGTCCTCCATCGGCGCGCCCACGTGGCCCCAGGTGCCGGCGCTCTCCACCAGGATCCGGCCGGCCACCCGGGGGCTGAGCCGGGTGTCCAGCTCACGCCGGGTGAGCCGCTCGGCGATCGGCGAGCGGCAGATGTTGCCGGTGCAGACGAACAGGATCCGGAAGTGGTCCAGCGGCCTGGGGCCCACGCTCAGGTACGGCGCTATGCCGGGCCCGGCATGGAGCGAGGCGATGGGCGTCAACTGCCGGCCTCCAGGTCGGGGACGACCTCCCTCAGCTGCTCGACGCTGATCGCGCCCGCCCGCAGCAGGACCGGGACCTTGCCCGTGACGTCGACGATGGACGAGGCGGTCGCGTGGTCCGCCTGTCCGCCGTCCAGGTAGACCGAGATGGCGTCGCCGAGCTGCGCCTGCGCCGCGTCGCAGGTGGCCGGGGACGGGCCGCCGGTCTTGTTGGCGCTGGAGACGGCGAGCGGGCCGGTGGCGTTCAGCAGCTCGATGGCGACCGGGTGCAGCGGCATCCGGACGGCGACGGTGCCGCGGGTCTCGCCGAGGTCCCAGCGCAGCGAGGGCTGGTGCTTGGCGACCAGGGTGAGCCCGCCCGGCCAGAACGCGTCGACCAGCTCCCAGGCCTGCTCGGAGAAGTCGGTGACCAGGCCGTGCAGGGTGGTCGGCGAGCCGACCAGCACGGGCGAGGGCATGTTGCGGCCGCGGCCCTTGGCGGCCAGCAGGTCGCCGACGGCCTCCGGCGAGAAGGCGTCCGCACCGACCCCGTACAGGGTGTCGGTGGGCAGCACGACGAGTTCGCCCCGGCGAATGGCCGAGGCGGCCTCGCGCAGGCCGGTGGCGCGGTCCCCGGCGTCGGCACAGTCGTAACGGCGGCTCATCGGTGCGGTCCCCTTCCGAAATGGCTCATCACAGCGTTCACAGCACGGTCTTCACGGCGCGGCCGGGCGAGCGGCGCTGCCGCGGCCCGGCCGGTCACGACGACGCCCCTCGGGTGGGCGTACGGCACTCGACCGCTCACAACGACGCCCTGCGGGCGGTCGTGCTGTGCTCGATCGTTCACAACGACGCCCTGCGGGCGGTCGTGAAGCGCGGTCGGTTGTTCAGGTCGCGGTGGTCGGCGGTGTCCGTCCAGCCGCGTTCCTCGTTGAAGATCCACGGGACCTGCCCGCCCTGCTGGTCGGCGTGCTCGATCACCACCGCGCCGCCGGGGCGCAGCAGCCGGGCGGCCACCCGCTCGATGCCGCGGATGGTGTCCAGGCCGTCCTCGCCGGAGAACAGCGACATCTGCGGGTCGTGGTCGCGGGCCTCCGGGGCGACGTACTCCCACTCGGTGAGCGGGATGTACGGCGGGTTGGAGATCACCAGGTCGAAGCGGCCGTCCCAGGAGCGGTCGTCGGCGAAGGCCCGGGTGGCGTCACCGGCGTGCAGGGTGACCCGGGCGCGGTCGGGGCTGGCCTCGATGTTGCGCCGGGTGTACTGCAGCGCGCCCTCGTCGAGTTCGAAGGCGTGCACGGTCGAGCGCGGCAGCTCCTGGGCCAGGGCGAGCGCGATGGCGCCGGAGCCGGAGCACAGGTCGACGACCAGCGGCTCGGCCACGTCCATGTCGCGGACGGCGTCTATGGCCCACTCGACGACCGTCTCGGTCTCCGGCCGGGGCACGAACACCCCGGGGCCGACCTCCAGTTCGAGGTAGCGGAAGAACGCCCGCCCGGTGATGTGCTGGAGCGGTTCGCGCGCCTCGCGGCGGGAGACGGCCTCCCAGTAGCGGGCGTCGAAGTCGGCGTCCTTCACCGAGTGCAGCTGGCTGCGCTTGACGTTGTGGACGTAGGCGGCGAGTTCCTCCGCGTCGAAGCGCGGCGACGGCACGCCGGCCGCGGCCAACCGCTGGGTGGCCTGGGCCACCTCGGCGAGCAGCAGGTTCATCCGTACGACCTCTTGTTTCTGCGCTCCGGCTCGCGCCGTCGCTCGGGCTGGGGCGCGCCGGTCTCAGTTCTGTTGGGCCGAGGCGAGCTTGGCCGCCGCGTCCGCGTCGACGCAGGACTGGATCACCGCGTTCAGTTCGCCGTCCAGGACCTGGTCCAGGTTGTACGACTTGAACCCCGTGCGGTGGTCCGAGATGCGGTTCTCCGGGTAGTTGTACGTCCGGATCCGCTCGGAGCGGTCCACCGTACGGACCTGGCTGCGACGCGCGTCCGAGGCCTCGCGCTCGGCCTCCTCCTGCGCGGCGGCCAACAGGCGCGACCGCAGGATGCGCATCGCCTGCTCCTTGTTCTGCAGCTGGCTCTTCTCGTTCTGGCAGGACGCCACGATACCGGTCGGCAGGTGGGTGATCCGGACCGCGGAGTCGGTGGTGTTGACCGACTGGCCGCCGGGGCCGGACGAGCGGTAGACGTCGATCCGCAGGTCGTTGGCGACGATCTCGACCTCGACCTCCTCCGCCTCGGGGGTGACCAGCACGCCCGCCGCGGAGGTGTGGATGCGGCCCTGGGACTCGGTGGCGGGGACGCGCTGCACGCGGTGCACGCCGCCCTCGTACTTCAGCCGGGCCCAGACGCCCTGCCCGGGCTCGGCGTTGCCCTTGGTCTTCACGGCCACCGAGACGTCCTTGTAGCCGCCGAGGTCGGACTCGTTGGCGTCGATGATCTCGGTCTTCCAGCCGATCCGCTCGGCGAAGCGCAGGTACATCCGGAGCAGGTCGCCGGCGAACAGCGCGGACTCCTCGCCGCCCTCACCCGCCTTGATCTCCAGGATGACGTCCTTGTCGTCGCTCGGGTCGCGCGGCACGAGCAGCAGCCGCAGCTCCTCGGTCAGCCCCTCGCGGCGCTGCTCGCCGTCCTTCACCTCGGCGAGGAACTCCGGTTCCTCGGCGGCGAGTTCGCGCGCGGCCTCGATGTCCTCGCCGGCCTGTCGCCACTGCCGGTAGACCCGGGTGATCGGGGTCAGCTCGGCGTACCGCTTGGCCAGCTTGCGAGCGTTGGCCTGGTCGGCGTGGACGGACGGGTCGGCCAGCCTCTTCTCGAGGTCGGCGTGCTCGACGAGGAGCTCTTCGACTGCCTCGAACATGGAGTGGGCCTTCTTCCCGTGAGAACCGTTGGAAGCCGGGGAGGACCGGCCGGTCGTGCGAACCGCTGGAGGGGGTGCTGGGGGATGCGAACGGCGCCGGCCCCCAGCGCCCCCGGAACGAGTACGGGGGCGCCGGGAACCGGCGCCGTGGGAGCGCTAGGCCTTCGCGCTGTGCTGCTTGCCGAAGCGGGCCTCGAAGCGGGCCACGCGGCCACCGGTGTCGAGGATCTTCTGCTTGCCGGTGTAGAACGGGTGGCACTGCGAGCAGACCTCGGCGCGGATCTCGCCACTGGCCTCGGTCGAGCGGGTCGTGAACTCGGCGCCGCAGGTGCAGGTCACACGGGTGACCACGTACTCGGGGTGAACGTTGGGCTTCAAGGGGTTCTCCTAGGTTCGGGAGGGCACCGGGTCGGCGGCGGGAACGCCGCACGTGAACCGGGACCGACGGACCAGTCTGCCAGGACCGGCCGCATCTTCCCAAACCGGGTCGTGTTCCGGGATATTCCGGGCGCGGCTCAGCGCCGGGCGGGAGCCTTCGCCGGGGCCGTGGGAGCGGCCGTGGGAGCGGCCTGGGCGGGGTTCTCGGGCTGCGCCGAGACGATCGCCTGCGGGACCGGCTGGTCGGCCTTGAGGGCCGCCCAGAGCTGGTCCGCCTGCGGCTGCTGCTGGACCACCCGGTTGGGGTCGCTGGGGGCGGTCACCACCGGCAGGGTCACCATGCCGAGCTGGTCCGGCCCGATCCCCTTGAGCTCCTGGACGAGCCCCACCAGGGCGTTCACCGAGCCCAGCGCGGAGTCGGTGGTGATGCTGCGGGTCATGGTGTCGCCGATCGACCAGAGCTTGACCGGGTTGGAGAACAGCCCGATCCCGCCGGCCTGCTGGAGCAGCGACTTCACCATCTGCTTCTGGAGTTCGATCCGGCCGAGGTCGCTGCCGTCGCCGACGCCGTGCCGGGTGCGGACGAAGGCCAGCGACTGCTGCCCGTCGAGGTGGTGCTCGCCCGGCGGCAGGTCGAGCCCGCTGTCCTTGTCGTGGATGGCCACCGTGGTGTTCACGGTGGCCCCGCCTATCGCGTCCACGACGCGGGCGAAGCCGGCGAAGTCGATCTGCACGTAGTGGTCCATCCGCAGCCCGGTGAGCTGCTCGGTGGTCTTCACCGCGCAGGCCGCGCCGCCGGCCTCGAAGGCGCTGTTGTACATCGCGCGCTTGGCGCCGGCCACCGCCTTGCCGGTGGCGTCGGTGCAGTCGGGCCGGGTGACCAGGGTGTCGCGCGGGATCGAGACGACCTCGGCGTGCGAGTGGTCCTGGTTGACGTGCAGCACCATCGCGGTGTCCGAGCGGGCGGTGTCGCCGGTGTCGCCGCCGGCCAGGTCGCCGTTCTCGCCGCTGCGCGAGTCGGAGCCCAGCACCAGGACGTTGAACGAGCCGTCGGTGGCGGCCGGCGGACGGGCGTCGCCGAGGCGGGCGTTGATGTCGACGCTCTTGATGTTGCCGTTGAGTTTGACGTACGCGTACCCGGCCGCTCCGGCGCCGAGGACGACGAGCGCGGCGAACGCGCAGGCGGCCGCCCGCAGGATCTTGCGGCGGCGGGTCAGGACCCTCTTGTGCTCGGCCATACGGTCCAGAGTAAAACGGACAAGATGATCAAAAAGCCTCATGATGTCCCAACTCTGGAACAAAGCCGAGTGGACGCACCGAACCCCGGACCGCTCGCGCGGTCCGGGGTTCGGTGGGCGACAACCGTCCGGCTACGGTCAGTCGTTGGAGCCGGGGGTGGTCTTGGCGATCTGCATCAGGAACTCGGCGTTGCTCTTGGTCTGCTTCATCTTGTCCAGGAGCAGCTCGATCGCCTGCTGCGAGTCGAGCGCGTGCAGCACCCGGCGCAGCTTCCAGACGATGGCCAACTCCTCGCTGCCGAGCAGGATCTCCTCCTTGCGGGTGCTGGAGGCGTCCACGTCGACGGCCGGGAAGATGCGCTTGTCCGAGAGCTTCCGGTCGAGCTTGAGCTCCATGTTGCCGGTGCCCTTGAACTCCTCGAAGATCACCTCGTCCATGCGCGAGCCGGTCTCGACCAGCGCGGTGGCCAGGATGGTCAGCGAGCCGCCGTTCTCGATGTTGCGCGCGGCACCGAAGAACTTCTTCGGCGGGTACAGCGCGGTCGAGTCGACACCACCGGACAGGATGCGGCCGGAGGCCGGCGCCGCCAGGTTGTAGGCGCGGCCGAGGCGGGTGATCGAGTCCAGCAGGATGACCACGTCGTGGCCCAGCTCCACCAGGCGCTTGGCGCGCTCGATGGCCAGCTCGGCGACGGTGGTGTGGTCCTCGGCCGGGCGGTCGAAGGTCGAGGAGATGACCTCGCCCTTCACCGACCGCTGCATGTCGGTGACCTCTTCCGGACGCTCGTCGACCAGGACGACCATCAGGTGGCACTCGGGGTTGTTGTGGGTGATCGCGTTGGCGACCGCCTGCAGCACCATCGTCTTGCCGGTCTTCGGCGGCGCCACGATCAGGCCGCGCTGGCCCTTGCCGATCGGCGACACCAGGTCGATGATCCGGGTGGTCAGGATGCCCGCCTCGGTCTCCAGACGCAGCCGGTCCTGCGGGTAGAGCGGGGTGAGCTTGTTGAACTCGGGGCGGCCGCGGCCGCTCTCCGGGTCCATGCCGTTGACGGAGTCCAGCCGCACCATGGCGTTGAACTTCTCGCGGCGCTCGCCGTCCTTGGGCTGGCGCACCGCGCCGGTGATGGCGTCGCCCTTGCGCAGGCCGTTCTTGCGGACCTGGGCGAGCGAGACGTAGACGTCGTTCTGGCCCGGCAGGTAGCCGGAGGTGCGCACGAACGCGTAGTTGTCGAGGATGTCGAGGATGCCCGCGACCGGGATCAGGACGTCGTCCTCGCCGACCTGCGGCTCGGCGGGGCCGGCCTCGAAGCCCTCGCGGCGGGCGCCACGGCCACGGCGGTCGCGGTAGCGGCCACGGCGGCCGCGGCGGCCGTCGCCGAACTCGTCGTCGTCGTAGCCGCCCTGCTGGACCTGCGGCTGCTGGGTCTGCTGGCCGCCCTGGCGGGCCTGCTGGCCGTCGCCCTGACCGGCCTGCTGCTGGCCGCCGCCCTGCTGGGGCTGGCGGTCGGTGCGCTCGCGGCGGTTGCGGCGGTCGCGGCGCGACTCGCGGGAGTCGCCGTCCTGGGCCTCGCCGCCGTCCTGACGCTCGGCGCGCTCGGGGCGCTCCGGACGGTCGCCGCGGTCCCGGCGGTCCCGGCGGTCGCGACGGGTCTCGGTGCGGCCCTCCTCGCGGCCCTCGAAGGCGCGGGTCTCGGCCTGGCGGGTCTCGGCCTGCTTGGGCTCGGCCACCGCGACGGCGGCGTCGGCCGTGGCGTCGGCGGTCGGGGCACCGGCGGCCGAGGTGGCGCGGCGGCGGGTGCGCTCGGCACGAGCGGGCGCGGCGGTCTCGGCGGCGGCCTGGACCGGGATCTCGATCTGGGCCTGCGACTCGGCGGCGGCGGCCGGGGCCGCGGCGGCCGCGGCGGCGGCCTTGGTGCGGCGGGCCGGCTTCTCGGCCGGCGCCTCGGCGGCGTCCGCCTTGGCGGCGGTGCGCTTGGCGGCGGCCGGAGCACCACCGGCGGCGAGCAGCGGGTCTCCGCCGCTCTTCTCCTTGATGGTCTCGATCAGCTGGCTCTTGCGCATGCGTCCGGTACCGGTGATGCCCAGGTCCCCGGCGAGCTTCTGCAGCTCGGCCAGGACCATGCCGTCCAGGCCGGCGGCGGCGGTACGGCGGCGCCGCGCCGGGGCCGCGGGGGCGGCGGCTGCGTCCGACGCCTCGGCGTCCTGGCGCGCGCCCATCAGATCGGTGGAGTCGCTCACTAAGGGTCCTTCCCTGGAGCGGACGTCGGCCTGTCTGGCTCGGCGACCGGTTGTGCTGTCCTGACCAACGCTCGACTGCGTCGGTCCGAGGCGGTGATCCCCCGAAAGGCGGAAGCCGGTCGAGGGAGAGCTGCGAGGTGCGGTGCGTGAAGCACGGTGGTGCTGAGTGGCGCGGCGGGCCGGTCGGTCGAGTGCCGACCGGGCGTACCCCCACGCTTGCCTGCGAATCCCGGGCCCCCGTCGCGTGACGGTGGACCGCGCTCCGCCCGTCCTGGCCTCAAGGTGGGAGGCCGCGGGTGGGAGTCAGGTGCCGTCACGGCTTCGGGATGCGGCCGCGTGTCGCGCAGGCAGGCTGCGTACGCGCTGCGGTGGGCTCCCGGAGAATCGTCGCCCCGTGCATCGCCGCGACTCCACGGCAGTGGAGTGCTGGGATCGGGACGCGGCGCACCGAGCCCCGGAGGGCACCTGGTGCAGCAATGAGGTTAACACTACCGACCCCCTCAGACATTCCCCAGCCTTGCGCTTGCCAATCGTGTCCGGACGGCCCGGCTCGGCAGGTGGCCGGGCCGGGCCGGACGAGCGGCCCGGACGGGCCGTTCAGCCGTCCAGCGGGAGCACGGTGGCCCCGATCCGGTCGAGCTCCAGGCGGTGCGCGGCGAACGCCGGATCGCCGCCGTGGCCGTGGTGCCCGGCGAAGGAGAGCACCTTGTCGGCGCCCGCCTCGTCGGTGAGCGCGAGGACGGTCGGACCGGCCCCGGAGATCACCGCGGGGACGCCCTCCGCGCGCAGCGCGCCCACCAGGGCGGCGCTGTCGGGCATGGCGGAGGAGCGGTAGTCCTGGTGCAGGCGGTCCTCGGTGGCGGCGAGCAGCAGCTCGGGCCGCCTGGTCAGCGCCTCGACCAGCAGCGCGGCGCGGCCGGCGTTGACGGCGGCGTCGGTCAGCGGGACGGTCTTGGGCAGCAGGCCGCGCGCGGTCTCGGTGAGCACCTCGTCAGCGGGGACGAACACCACCGGGACGACCTGGTCGGAGGGCTCCAGGCTGACCGCCTTGGCCGACTCCTCGTCCGTCCAGGCGATGGTGAAGTTGCCGCGCAGGCAGGCCGCGACGTTGTCGGGGTGGCCCTCCAGCTCGGAGGCGAGGGCCAGCAGCGCGTCGTCGTCCAGCGCGGACGGGCCGCCGATGGTGACCGCGCGGGCGGCCACGATACCGGCGCAGATCGCGGCCGAGGAGGAGCCGAGGCCGCGGCCGTGCGGTATCCGGTTGGCACAGACCACTTCGAGGCCGCGCGGCTGGCCGCCGAGGCGGTCGAAGGCGGCGCGCATCGAGCGGACCAGCAGGTGGCGCTCGTCGCGGGGCAGCGTGTCGGCGCCCTCGCCGGCGATGTCGATGGAGAGCCCGGAGTCGGCGACCCGGACGACCACGTCGTCGTACAGGCCCAGCGCGAGGCCGAAGGCGTCGAAGCCCGGGCCGAGGTTGGCACTGGTCGCGGGAACCCGGACCCGGACGGCGGCGGCACGGAACGCGGGACCGGCCATGCGGTGGACTCTCCTGGGGAAATCGGGCGGCGCGGATCGCGTCGTCGGTGCGAAGGCGGGGAATGGACCACAGGCCCCGGCGGGGCGGGCGGTCACGGTCGTTGGCGCGGCCTGAGAAGGCCGGACCCGGGGCATGTGCCACACGGCCGAACCCAGAGTATCGAAGAGAGGTTCCCCAGTGGTACACCCCGTGGTCCTCCGATCTGGTGTGTTGCCGCTTCTGGCCGGAATGCGTACCGGAGTCCGATCGGAATGCGCGGCGTAATTGACACAAAAGTGTCACCGGAGAACATCGACGGGCCGACCCCCGAAAGGGTCGGCCCGTCGAGGCGTCGGGCGCCCGCGGGGCCCGACGGCAGGTCAGTCCAGCAGGCCCAGGCGCTGCGCCGCCGCCTCCGGGTCGATCGGGACGATCTGCGGCTGCGGCGCGCCGGCCACCGCCCAGTCCGGGTCCTTGAGGCCGTTGCCGGTCACGGTGCAGACGATGCGCTGGCCCGGGTCGACCAGACCGGCCTCCGCCTTGGCCAGCAGGCCGGCCACCGAGGCCGCCGAGGCGGGCTCCACGAAGACGCCCTCCTGCGCGGCCAACAGCCGGTAGGCGGACAGGATCTGACGGTCCGTCACCTTGTCGATGAGGCCGCCCGACTCGTCCCGCGCGGCGAGCGCGAAGTCCCAGGAGGCCGGGTTGCCGATCCGGATCGCGGTGGCGATGGTCTGCGGCTTGAGCACCGGCGCGCCGTCCACGATCGGGGCCGAGCCGGAGGCCTGGAAGCCCCACATCCGCGGGGTGCGCGTGGCCAGGCCGTCGGCGGAGTACTCGCGGTAGCCCTTCCAGTACGCGGTGATGTTGCCCGCGTTGCCGACCGGCAGGACGTGGATGTCCGGGGCGTCGCCGAGCATGTCGACGATCTCGAAGGCCGCGGTCTTCTGGCCCTCGATCCGCACCGGGTTCACCGAGTTGACCAGCGCCACCGGGTACTTCTCGGACAGTTCACGCGCGAGGGTGAGGCAGTCGTCGAAGTTCCCGTCCACCTGGAGGATCTTGGCGCCGTGCACCAGCGCCTGGCCCATCTTGCCGAGGGCGATCTTGCCCTGCGGGACGAGCACCGCGCAGACCATCCCGGCCCGCACCGCGTACGCGGCGGCGGAGGCCGAGGTGTTGCCGGTGGAGGCGCAGATGACGGCCTGCGCCCCCTCCTCCTTGGCCTTGGAGATGGCCATCGTCATCCCGCGGTCCTTGAAGGAGCCGGTCGGGTTGGCGCCCTCGACCTTGAGGTAGACCTCGCAGCCGGTGCGCTCGGACAGCACCTGGGCGGGGACCAGCGGCGTGCCGCCCTCCAGCAGGGTGACCACCGGGGTGGCCGCGGTGACCGGCAGGCGGTCCCGGTACTCCTCGATCAGGCCGCGCCACTGGTGGGTGTGCGCGCCTCGGACGACGTTCTCGGCAACGGCGTTCATGGCTGTTCCTTACTCCCCTTCGACCCGCATGATGCTGGCCACGTCCCGCACGCTGTCCAGCGCGCGGAGCTTGTCGACCGTCGCCGACAGCGCGGCGTCGGTGGCACGGTGAGTGACCACGACGAGCGAGGCGTCGCCGTCGCGGCCCTGCTGGCGCACGGTGTCGATGGAGACGCCGTGCTCCGCGAAGACGGACGCGACCTGCGCGAGGACACCCGCACGGTCGTCCACGTCCAGGCTGACGTGGTAGCGGGTGACCACCTCGTCCATCGGCTTGGCGGGCAGCTGCGTGTACACCGAGTCACCGGGACCGGTGGCACCGGCCAGCTTGTTGCGACAGACCGCGACCAGGTCGCCGAGCACCGCGGAGGCGGTCGGCGAGCCGCCCGCGCCCGGGCCGTAGAACATCAGCCGGCCGGCCGCCTCGGCCTCGACGAACACCGCGTTGTACGCCTCGCGGACGGAGGCCAGCGGGTGCGACAGCGGGATCATCGCCGGGTGGACCCGCGCGGTGACGGACTCGCCGTCCGCCGCCCGCTCGCAGATCGCGAGCAGCTTGACCACGCAGCCCATCTCCTTGGCGGAGGCGATGTCGGCGGCCGTCACCTCGGTGATGCCCTCGCGGTAGACGTCCGCCGCGGTGACCTTGGTGTGGAACGCGATGCCGGCCAGGATCGCGGCCTTGGCGGCGGCGTCGAAGCCCTCGACGTCGGCCGTCGGGTCGGCCTCGGCGTAGCCCAGCGCGGTGGCCTCCTCCAGCGCCTCCGAGTAGCCGGCGCCGGTGGTGTCCATCTTGTCGAGGATGAAGTTGGTGGTGCCGTTGACGATGCCCAGCACCCGGTTGACCTTGTCCCCCGCGAGGGACTCGCGCAGCGGGCGCAGCAGCGGGATCGCTCCCGCCACCGCGGCCTCGTAGTACAGGTCCACCCCGGCCCCGGCGGCCGCGGCGTGCAGCTCGGTGCCGTCCTTGGCGAGCAGCGCCTTGTTGGCGCTGACCACCGAGGCGCCCCGCCGGAACGCCGACAGGATGAGGTGTTTGGACGGCTCGATGCCGCCCACGACCTCGACCACCACGTCGATGTCGCCCCGGTTGACCAGGGCCTCGGCGTCGGTGGTGATCAGGTGCTCGGGCACGCCCGGGCGCACCCGGCCGGCCCGGCGGACCGCGATCCCCGCGAGCTCGACCGGGGCACCGATGCGCGCGGCGAGGTCGTCGGCCGTCGTCGTCATGATGCGCGCCACCTCGGAGCCCACCACACCACAACCCAGCAACGCCACCTTCAGCGGGCGCGTACGCATCATCCGACTCCGCTCTGCATTCTTCGTGCTTCGGTAATTCCGGCGGGATTCTGGGGGCCGCCGGGAACTTCGGTCCGTACCAGTCTCGGGGACTTCCCGCACGGATCTACGGTCGTTCCATGATCTGAGACAAGGATTTCGTCATCCGATATCGAGACGCAGGAGATCCTCCTCCGTCTCGCGCCGGACGATCACCCGCGCGGCGCCGTCCTTGACGGCCAGCACGGGAGGCTTCAGGGCGTGGTTGTAGTTGCTCGCCATCGAGCGGCAGTACGCGCCGGTGGCGGGCACCGCGATCAGGTCGCCCGGGGCCAGGTCGGCCGGCAGGAAGGCGTCCCGGACCACGATGTCGCCGGACTCGCAGTGCTTGCCGACCACCCGCGCCAGCATCGGCTCGGCGTCGCTGCGGCGCGACACCAGGGCCACCGAGTACTCGGCGTCGTACAGCGCGGTCCGGATGTTGTCGGACATCCCGCCGTCCACGCTGACGTAGGTGCGCAGGCCCTCCAGCGGCTTGACGGTGCCGACCTCGTACAGCGTGAACGCCGTCGGGCCGACGATCGCCCGGCCCGGCTCCACGCTCAGCCGGGGGGTGTTCAGGTTCGCGGCGGCGCACTCGCGGCGCACGATGTCGGCCAGCGCGGCCGCGATCTCGGCCGGCTCGCGCGGGTCGTCCTCGCTGGTGTACGCGATGCCCAGGCCGCCGCCCAGGTCGATCTCGGGCAGCTCCACGCCGTGCTCGTCGCGGATCTCGGCCAGCAGGCCGACCACCCGGCGGGCGGCCACCTCGAAACCGGCGGTGTCGAAGATCTGCGAGCCGATGTGCGAGTGGATGCCGCGCAGTTCCAGGCCCTCGTGCCCGAGCACCCGGCGCACCGCCTCGGCGGCCGAGCCGTTGCCCAGGGAGAGCCCGAACTTCTGGTCCTCGTGCGCCGTGGCGATGAACTCGTGGGTGTGCGCCTCGACGCCGACGGTGATCCGGATCAGCACCTGCTGGCGGACGCCCTGGCGCGCGGTGACGGCGGCCAGCCGCTCGATCTCCTCGTAGGAGTCGACCACGATGCGCCCGACGCCGGTCTTCACCGCGTGTTCGAGCTCGTCCGCCGTCTTGTTGTTGCCGTGCAGCGCGATCCGCTGCGGCGGCATCCCGGCGGCCAGCGCCACCGTCAGCTCGCCGGAGCTGCACACGTCGAGGTTCAGGCCCTCCTCGTGCAGCCAGCGCACGATCGCCTTGGAGAGGAACGCCTTGCCGGCGTAGAAGACGTCCGCCTCGGTGCCGAAGGCGTCGCGCCAGGCCCGCGCCCGGGCCCGGAAGTCGTCCTCGTCGAGCACGTAGGCCGGCGTGCCGAACTCGGCCGCCAGGGACTTGACGTCGATCCCGCCGACGGTGGCCACGCCCTCGGCGTCGCGGGCGACGGTGCGCGACCAGACCTTGGGGTCGAGCGCGTTCAGGTCGGCCGGCGGGGCGGCGTAGTGGCCCTCGGGCAGTACGTCACCGTGCCGGGGGCCTGCGGGGTGTGCGGAGCGAGACATGTCCTCTGCTTCCTTGACCTATGGCGAGGGGCGGCGACGGTCTCCGTTGACCGTCAGCCGCCCCCGCTGCGCACTTGGGGGTGGTGCCTACATCCGCTCGGGCGCCGTGACGCCCAGGAGCGTCAGGCCGTTGGCCATCACCGTTCGCGTGGCCTCGACCAGCCAGAGCCGGGCGCGGTGCGTGTCCGTGAGCTCCTCGTCGCCCTTGGGCAGGAACATGCAGTTCTCGTACAGGCGGTGGTACTTGCCCGCGAGGTCCTCCAGGTAGCGGGCGACCCGGTGCGGCTCGCGCAGCTCGCCGGCCGTGGCCAGGATCCGCGGGAACTCGCCGAGGGCACCGAGGATGTCGTTCTCCCACACGGTGGCGAGCAGCTCGGGCTTGAAGTCCTCCGCCGCGCCCTTGTCCACGCCGAGCTGCGCGGCCTTGCGGGCCACGCCGCACATCCGGGTGTGCGCGTACTGGACGTAGTAGACCGGGTTCTCATTGGACTGGCTGGTCAGCACGTTGATGTCGAGCGTGATGGTGGAGTCCGTGGGGGACCGCGTCAGGGTGTAGCGGGCGGCGTCCACGCCGATCCACTCGATCACGTCGTCGATCGTGATGATGTTGCCGGCCCGCTTGGACATGCGGACCTCTTCGCCGTCGCGAAGCATCTTCACGAACTGGCCGATCTTGACCTCGATGTTGCGGTTCATGTCGTCGCCCGCGCAGGCCACGATGGCCTTCAGCCGGTTGACGTAGCCGTGGTGGTCGGCGCCCAGCATGTAGACGGAGACCTCGGCACCGCGGTCCCGCTTCGACAGGTAGTACGCGGCGTCGGCGGCGAAGTAGGTGGTCTCGCCGTCGGCCTTGACCAGGACGCGGTCCTTGTCGTCGCCGAAGTCGGTGGTGCGCAGGAAGACCGCGCCGTCCTGCTCGAAGACGTGGCCCTGCTCGCGCAGCCGGTCCATGGCCTTCTCGACCGCGCCGGACTCGTGCAGCGTCTTCTCGGAGAACCAGACGTCGAAGTGGGTGCCGAACTCCTGCATCGAGCGCTGGATCTCGGCCACCATGAGCTTGAGGCCCTCGGTGCGGAAGGCCTCCAGCTGCTCGGCGTCGGGCAGGTCGAGCACGCCCGGGACGCCGTCGGTGATCGCCTTGGCGATGTCGCCGATGTACTCGCCCACGTAGCCGTCGGCGGGAACGGGCCGGCCGTTCGCGGCGGCCTTCAGCGAGCCGGCGAACTTGGAGATCTGCACGCCGGCGTCGTTCAGGTAGTACTCGGTGGTGACGTCGGCGCCGCTGGCCCGCAGCACGCGCGCCAGCGAGTCGCCGACGGCGGCCCAGCGGACGCCGCCGATGTGGATCGGGCCGGTCGGGTTGGCGGAGACGAACTCCAGGTTGATCTTCAGGCCCTTGAGCACCTCGTTGCGCCCGTAGGCCTCGCCGGTCTCGACGATGGTGCGCGCCAGCGCGCCCTGGGTCGCGGCGTCCATGGTGACGTTCAGGAAGCCCGGCCCGGCGATGTCGACCTTGGCGACGCCGGTGATCCCTCGCAGGCGGTCGGCCAGCAGTTCCGCCACGGCTCGCGGCGGGCGGCCGGCCGCCTTGGCGAGCTGGAGGGCCACGTTGATCGCGTAGTCGCCGTGGTCCCTGTTCTTGGGTCGCTCGACCGTCACGTGCTCGGGCACGGCGACGGTCAGCTCGCCCGCCTCGACGGCGGCGCTCACTGCGGCCTGGACTGCCTGGGAAAGCTCTGCGGGTGTCACGACGCCAAGCGTAGGCGAGACGGGGTGCCCGCCCGCCACCCGGTTTGCCGGTCGGGACGCCCGCGAGCCCTCCCGTCAGCGGTGTCAGCCTCGATCGGTCCGCTCTGTTCGCTCAGGGCGAAACCCGCTCGGCTGTCCTCCCAGGGTCATCAGCCGCCGCACCAGCGCCACCAGATCGGCCGGGTCGAAGGGCTTGCCGAGGTAGCCGTCCACCCCGACGGCCTCCCCCAGGTCCAGATCGGCCGGGGTGCAGGCGCTCACGATCGCGATCGGCAGCCGGCTGGTCCCCGGGTTCGCGCGCAGCCGGGCCGCCGTCCGCAGGCCGTCCAGGCGCGGCATCATCACGTCCAGCGTCACCACGTCCGGCTTCACCCGGCGGACCACCTCCAGGCACTCGGCGCCGTCGGCGGCGGTCACCACCTCGAAGCCCTCAAGCTCCAGGTTGACCCTGATCAGCTGGCGGATCACCTCGCTGTCGTCCACCACGAGGACCCGCCCGGACACTCCCGACACCTCACCGAGGGTATCGGCGCCCCCGCCGCCCCGTCCGGCCTTTGGGCACTTCCGCCGCCCCTCGCCACCGGCCTCCGGCGCACCCCGCACCCGCTCCGGCACCCCCGCCGCAAACCCGTGCACGGACCGCGCCCCGAGCCTGGTAGTGTTCTTCACGTCGGAGGCCGAAACGCCGACGACAGAGCAGGCCCCCGTAGCTCAGGGGATAGAGCACCGCCCTCCGGAGGCGGGTGCGTAGGTTCGAATCCTACCGGGGGCACTTCGCAAGGAGTGCGACTGAGGCCCAGATCAGTGGAGTTGATCCACGGATCTGGGCCTTCGTCATGTCCGGGCCCGGTTGGCGGCGCGCGGGGCGGGCCCGACCGGGCTCAGGACGAGGTGCCCTCGACCTGGGAGACCAACCCGGCGATGGTGTGGTCGAAGTAGGCGCTGTAGGACACGTCGTCGGTGTCGCCGCCCTGCTGGTAGCCACCGATGGCGCCGACCACGTCGCCGGTGGCGACGTTGATCCAGGGGCCGCCGCTGGTGCCGGACGGGTAGGCGGGGCAGTCGATGACGCGTTGGTAGGTGCTCTGCCGGCCCGTGGTGTTGGTGCACAGGAGGGGCTCCTCGGCGTCGCCGGGGTAGCCGTAGAGGCGGACGGTGGCGCCGAAGGGCTCGTCGGCGCCGAGCCGGTTGCCGCCGACCACGTCCTCGACCTTCCGGCCGTTGCTCGGGGCCGTCTCCAGGATGGCGAAGTCCTCGTCCTGGTCGCCCTTCTGGGACCAGCCGGTGGTGGTGTGGACCGCGGTGACCTGCCAGCTGCCGTACGGGGCGGAGCCGTCGCGGTAGCCGGGGACGAAGGTGACGCCGGAGGCGCTGCTGAGGCAGTGCGCGGCGGTCAGCAGCAGGTTGCCGCCGGGGCTGTGCAGCACGCTGGCGGTGCAGAAGTGGTTGCCGGCCGCCACGCTGCCGCTGAACAGCGCGCCCACGGTGGCGGCTTCGGGGGTGGCGGCGGCGGTCGTGGTGGTGCCGAGGACGACGCCGCGGGTGTCGGGGGTGGCCGGCGCGGAGGGCGTCGGGGCGGCCGCCGGGGCGCTGCCGGGGTCGGCGCTCGCGCCGTCGGTCGCACTGCCGGTCGCGCCGCCGGTCGGGCTGTCGGTCGGAGCGGCGGAGGGGCTGTCGGTCGGAGCGGCGGCGTCGACCGGTGCGGGTGCGGCGGGCGCCTCGGACGCGGGCCCGGTCGCGGCCGGCGCGACGGCGGCCCGGGAGCTGCGGGCCGCCTTCCCGGCGGCCGTCGCGTCGGACAGGCTCAGCCCGTGCGTGCCGGTGACCACGGCGGCCACCACCACCGCCGAGAGCGCGGTGAACAGGGTCGGCCCCAGCAGGCTGCGGCGGCGGCGCGACGTCGGGCGGCGGTGCTGACCCATGTCTGTCTCTCCTGCCAGTGATCGACGGTTTCCCGGGGGCTGCGTGCGATCAACGACTATGCCGTTTCAGCCTGGAAAGGTCGTTACCGGTGGCTGGGATATCCATGAGAAAAAGCTCACCCGTCGGCGCGTGAGCGGTCCAGCGCGCTCCCCAGCTCCTCGGCCCCGATGAAGGCGGTGTGCGTCCCGGCGACGGTGCAGGTGAAGGCACCCGCGACCGAGCCGGCCCGGGCGCACTCCAGCGGCGGGCGGCCCCGGAACCAGGCGGCGAGGAAGCCCGCGACGAAGGCGTCCCCGGCGCCGTTGGTGTCCACCACCGGGCGGCCCGGGTCGACGGCCGGGAGGTGGCGTACCTCGTCGTCGTCCCGGGTGAGCAGGTAGCAGCCGTCGGCGCCCGCGGTGGCGGTGACGACACCGGCGCGGCCCTCGGCGAGGATCGCGCGCATCACCTGCTCGTGCCGCCCGCGGCAGCCGGCCACCGAGAGGAACACCAGGTCCGAGCCGAGCGCGTAGTCGCGGTGGTGCGGGTTGCCGCCGTCCCAGTCGTGCAGGTCGGTGGAGGTGGTGCGGCCGAGCCGGTGGAGGTCGGCGTACATGTCCCGGTTGACGCCGGTGATGGAGAGGTGGACGTGCCGGCTGCGCCGCGCGTACGGCAGGTAGAACTCGGGCGGCAGCCGCAGGTCGGCGGGGTGGCGGCCGTCGAAGAAGGAGAACCGGCGGCCGGCGGCGTCCACCAGGTTGACCCCGCGCGGGGTGCCGTGCGGGCTCACCAGGTGCGCGAAGTGCAGGCCGTGGCGCTCGTAGGAGGCGCGGACCAGGGCGCCCTGCGGGTCGTCGCCGAGGAAGTCGAGGAAGGCGGTGCGCAGGCCGAGGCGGTGGGCGCCGAGGGCGACGCCGTTGCCGGTGTGGCCGACGTAGTCGCGGACGGGTCCGACGAACAGCGAGTCGCCGGGCGGGACCTCCAGCCGGTCCACCCGGACGATGGTGTCGACGCCGGAGCCGCCGACGACGAGCAGGTCGAACTCGGGCAGCACGGCGGCACCTCCTCGGTCCCTGGACGGTGGCCAGGAGTCAAGCAGGCGCCGGAGGTGGCTGCAAGGTCTTGCTGAAAATTTCAGGGTTCTCGTCGGGGCTCTGCCGGGACGGCCGCGTGGGCCCCCGCCTGCGCCTTGCCCGGGACGACGGTCGCCACAGCGCGCGCCGGCCGGTGGTCGATCACCCGGAAGGCGATCAGCGCGGCCAGCAGCAGGACGCCCGTCGACACCCAGTTCGCGACCACGTAGCCGTGCACCGTGGCCTGGGCCCGCACCACCGGCGACGAGGCGATCCGGGTGGCCAGGAACGACGCGGTGGCACTGGCCGCGACCGTGTTCAGCAGCGCCGTGCCGAACGAACCGCCCACCTGCTGGGCCGAGTTGATGGTCGCCGAGGCCGCGCCCGCCTCGCGCGGGGAGACCCCGAGGGTGGCCAGGTTCATCGACGGCATGAAGACCAGGCCCATGCCCGAGCCGAGCAGCAGTTCGGCGGGCAGCACCGTGCCGGCCCACGGGCCGTCCACCGTCATCCGGGTCAGCCAGGCCATGCCGGCCGCGGCGAGCAGCAGCCCGGGGCAGACCAGGTTCCGGGTCGGCACCCTGGTCATCAGCCGGGCCGCGAAGCCGGTCGAACTGAGCACGATGGCGGCCGTCATGGGCAGGAAGGAGACGCCCGACAGCACCGGCGAGAAGTGCTTGATGACCTGGAGGTAGTAGGTGAGGAAGAGGAACAGGCCGAACATGCCGATCATGGCCAGGCCGACCGAGAGGGCGGCGCCGCCGCGGTTGCGGTCGGCGACGATGTGCAGCGGCAGCAGCGGGTGCGCGGTGCGCCTCTCGACCAGGACGAACACCGCGAGCAGCGCCAGGCCGGCGGCCAGCGAACCGAGCACCAGCCCGTCGCCCCAGGTCCGGGTGACGGCCTCGGAGGTGCCGAAGACGATCGCCAGCAGGCCGCCGCAGCCGAGCAGCGCGCCGGGCAGGTCGAGCCGGACCCGGCGCCCCCCGGCGGCGCTGTCGCGCTCCAGGAGGCCGGTGGCCGCGAGGGCCGCGGCGGCGGCGATCGGGACGTTGACGAACAGGCACCAGCGCCAGTCCAGGTACTCGGTCAGCAGCCCGCCCAGGATCAGGCCGAGTGCGGAGCCGCCAGCGGCGATCGCGCCGAAGACGCCGAAGGCCGTACTGCGCTCCCTGGGATCCGTGAAGGTGGTGGAGAGCAGTCCCAGGGCCGAGGGGGCGAGCAGGGCGCTGAACCCGCCCTGGAGGGCGCGGGCGCCGAAGAGCATGGCCGAGCCGTCCGCCGAGCCGCCGAGGGCGGAGGCGGCGGCGAAGCCCAGCAGGCCGACGGTGAAGACGCGCTTGCGGCCGAAGAGGTCGCCCAGCCGCCCGCCGAGCAGCAGCAGGCCGCCGAAGGCGAGCGTGTAGGCGGTGATCACCCACTGCCGGTCGGCGTCGGAGATGCCCAGGTCCCGCTGGGCCGACGGCAGCGCGATGTTCACGATGGTGACGTCGAGGACGATCATGAGCTGGGCGACGGCGATGACCGCCAGCGCCCACCAGCGGCGGCTGTCCGCGTTCTCATGACCGGTGGCGGTTCGCGCAGACACTGGTCAGCCTTCCGGAGGGGTACGGAGGGGTCACGCAGTCGGGGATGTCACGCAGTCGCCTTCAAGCGAAGCTCTCGCACGGTCGGATGGCAAGGAAAAACCTCACCAAATCGACCTTTTCGGACCAAAGGACCAGCGGCCCCGGGACTCGCGGACGAGGCCCGGGGCCGGCTGCCGCCCTACAGCGCGGACAGCTCGTCGACCAGGTCGTCCAGCCCCAGCGAGCCCTGCGAGAGCGCCGCCATGTGCCAGGCCTTGAGGTCGAACTCCTCGCCACGCGCCTCGTGCGCCGCCCGCGCCGCCGCCCGGCCGCGCAGCCAGGCGCGCTCGCCCAGCTTGTAGCCGATGGCCTGGCCGGGCATGCCCAGGTAGCGGACCAGTTCGCTGTCCAGGTAGTCGGGGGTCAGGCCGCAGTACCGGCCGAAGAACTCCCGGGCCGCCTCCGGGCTGACCGGCTCGCCCGGCAGGTACGGGGAGTCGGCCGGGAAGTCCAGGCCCGCGTGCATGCCGATGTCGACGATCACCCGCAGCGCGCGCATCATCTGCGCGTTGAGGTAGCCGAGGCGGTGGCCCGGGTCGGTGAGGTAGCCGAGCTCGTCCATCAGGCGCTCGGCATACAGCGCCCAGCCCTCCAGGTTGGCGCTCACCCCGCCCAGGCTGACCTGGTAGGTGGAGAGCCGGTCCGCGACGTAGTTCCACTGCGCGAGCTGCAGGTGGTGGCCCGGGACGCCCTCGTGGTACCAGGTGGAGACCAGGTCCCAGACCGGGAAGCGCTCCCGGCCGAGCGCCGGCAGCCAGGTCCGCCCGGGGCGGCTGAAGTCCAGCGAGGGCGCGCTGTAGTACGGCGCGGCCGCACTGCCGGCCGGGGCGATCCTCGACTCGACCCGGGTGATCGGCTCGGCCAGGTCGAAGTGGGTGCCCTGGAGGTCCCGGACCGCCCGGTCCATCAGCTCCTGGAGGTACACCCGGGTGGCCTCGGCCCCCTGCACGGCCGGGCCGTCCGACTCCAGCCACTTCATCGCCGCCATCGGGCCGGCGCCCGGGCGGACCTTCTCGGCCTCGGCCTCCATCTGCGCGAGCAGGTCGTGGAACTCGCTCCAGGCCCACCCGTAGGCCTCGTCCAGGTCCAGGTCGGAGCCGGTCCAGAAGCGGACGAAGCGGCGGTAGCGCTCCCGGCCGGTGGTGTCGGAGGTGCCGGCGGCGGCCGGGCCGTAGACGTCGCGCAGCCAGTCGCGCAGGGCGGCCAGCGCCTCACCGGCGGCCAGCGCGGGCCCGGACAGCTCGGCGCGCAGGCCCTCCGGCGCGCCCTGGACGAACTCGCCGAACCAGCCGCCGGGGACGTCCCCCTCCAGCCACTCGCCGAGCTGCCCGACCACGGTGTCCACCTGGCGCGGGCCGGACAGCAGGCCGCGCTCGATGCCGGCGGCCAGCGTCTCCCGGTACTGCGCCAGCGCGAGCGGGACTCGGGCCAGCCGGCGGCCGACCACCTGCCACTCGGCCTCGGTGTCCGTCCCCATCAGGGTGAAGACGTCCCGGACTTCGTGCACCGGGGAGCCCAGGTTGCGCACCGCGCGGAAGTTCTCCCCGGCCTCGTGGACGGCGAGGGAGGCGGTCAGCCGCTCGCGCAGCAGCCGGGCGCAGCGGCGCTCCGCCTCGTCCTGCGCGGCGTCGGAGCGTTCGGCCTCGGCGAGGGCCGCCAGGGTGCGGCGGCCGAGGTCGGCGATCGCCTCGGCACCGGCCGGCGAGAGGTCGGGCAGCCGGTCGTCCTCGGGGCTGAACCCCAGGTAGACCGCGGTCAGCGGGTCGAGTTCGGCCAGGGCCCGGACGTAACCGTCGGCGACGCGGCGCGGGGTGGTGGCGTCGGAGGTGATCAGTTCTTCAACCATTCGGACATCATGGCGTGGCGAGGGCCGAATGCAAGCCTTTACCGGGCGATCGGTGACATGCACCGGCCGAACCCATCGGGCGGGCCCGCACAAACACACGTTCGGGAAACCGCCGCGCGCAACAGGATCCGATCGGGCCCACGCCCATTACGCTGACCGCCATGGAAGCCCGCCCCACCACGGCAACCGACCAGGTGCCCGCCCCGGCCGCACCCGGCCCCCGCCCGCGCCGCACCGGCTACCGGCGGCTGCCGGTGCAGCAGCGCCGCGAACAGCTGATCGCGGTCGCCCTGGAACTGTTCGCCGCCCGGCCGCCCGAGGAGGTGGGCCTGGACGACGTCGCCGAGGCCGCCGGCGCCTCCCGCCCGCTGGTCTACCGCTACTTTGCGGGCGGCAAGCAGCAGTTGTACGAGGCGGCGCTGCGCAGCGCCGCCGACGAGCTGACCAGCCGCTTCGCCGTCCCGCTGGCCGGGACCCCGTCCGAGCAGCTGGCGGCCGTCCTGGACGGCTACTTCGCCTTCGTGGCCGAGCACGACGCCGGCTACTCGGCGCTGCTGCGCGGCGGTTCGGTGGTGGAGACGGCCCGCACCTCGGCGATCGTCGACGACGTCCGGCGGGCGGCGCTCAAGCGGACCCTGCGGCACCTCGGCGTGCGGGAGGCCGGGCCCCGGCTGACGCTGCTGGTGCGCTCGTGGATCGCGGTGGTCGAGGGCGCGTCGCTGACCTGGCTGGACGAGGGGCGCACGCTGCCGGTGGGCGAGCTGCGCGACTGGCTGGTGGACCAGTTCACGGCGATGGCGGCGGCGACCGCGCTGCACGACCCGCAGACCGCGCAGGTGCTGGCCGTGCTGCTCGCGCTGGAGGGGCCGCAGGCGTCGCGGGCCGAGCGGCTGCGCGAGGTGCTGGCGGCCCGGTGACCCGACCCCCGTGCCCGGGGTCGGGGCGGCCGGTGCCGCGCCGGCGGGGCGTTACGCCCTGCCGAGCACCTGCCGCTGGCGGCCGAGGCCCTCGATCTCGATCTCGACGATGTCGCCCGGGGCCAGGAACGGCGTGCCGGGGTGGCCCAGGGTGACGCCGGCCGGGGTGCCGGTGACGATCACGTCGCCCGGCTCCAGGACCATGAACTGGCTGACGTAGCAGACCAGTTCGAGCACCGGGAAGATCATCTTGCCGGTGTTGCCGTCCTGCCGCAGCCCGCCGTTGACCCACAGCCGCAGCGGCAGCTGCTGCGGGTCGGCCACCTCGTCCGCGGTGACCAGCCAGGGCCCCAGCGGGGTGAAGGTCTCCGCCGACTTGCCCTTGTCCCACTGGCCGCCGCGCTCGAACTGGAAGGCCCGTTCGGTGACGTCGTTGGCGATCGTGTAGCCGGCGATCACCGCCGCGGCCTCCTCGTGCCCGGCCAGGTAGCGGGCGGTGCGGCCGATCACGACGGCCAGCTCGGCCTCGTAGTCGGTCTTCTCGCCGCCGCGCGGCACCAGCACCTCGTCGTACGGGCCGACCACGGTACAGCTCGGCTTGAGGAAGATCACCGGCTCGTCCGGGGCCGCGACCCCGGCCTCGGCGGCGTGGTCGCGGTAGTTGAGCCCGATGCCGACCACCTTGCCCGGGCGGGCGACCGGCGCGCCCACCCGCTGCCCGGCGAGGTCCACCCGGGGCAGCGCCCCGGCGGCCACGTCCCGCGCCAGGGCGGCGGTGTCCAGCCCGGCCAGGAAGGCCCCGTCGATGTCCCGGGCACGCCCGGAGAGGTCGTACCCGATGCCGTCCTGGCCCAGCACGACCGGGCGCTCGGCGCCCGGGGGTCCGACGCGGAGGAGCTTCATCGATCCGTCACCAGCCTTTTCGTCGCAGCTCGCCGGGGCGGCCGAAGACACCGCACCCGACTCCGGCAACGAGGTATATCAACGCCACCGGTCGGTGGACCAGACAGTCCCGGTGGGCGGATTCCTATCAATTCCCACAGCCGCCACAGACGCCGAATCAGCGGCCCGCACGGTTGACAGCCTCCCGCCCGCACTCCGCCGCGGGCCCTCAGCCGCCCTGCGGGTCGCCGCCGAGCAGGCCGGCCAGGCTCAGCGCCCGCGGCCGGCCCGGCCCGCTCCGGGCGGCCTCCCGGTGCCAGCGGTCCAGGTCGCGCAGCACGTCGGCCCGGACGTCCGGTTCGGCGGCCGGCTCCGCGGCCAGCTCGCGCAGCAGCGCGACGGCGGTGCCCGGGCTGCCGTCCCGGGCCAGCCACAGGGCCAGGTCGTGGCAGGTGCGCAGGGTGCGCGGGTCGGCCGGGCCGCAGATCCGGGCAAGGTCGGGGATGAGCCCGGTGAGCATCTCGACGGCCTCCCCGGGGGCGCCCTGCGCGCCGCGCCGCCAGGCCTGGTCGGCCCGGCGGCGCAGTTGCTCCGGGCTGGGGTCGTCCGGGCGGAGCACCCCCGGCCGGACCCGGCGCAGCCGTTCCAGCACCTCGACGGCGGTGGCCGGCCGGTCCGCGGGCCGCTTGGCGAGCAGCCCGGCGACCAGGTCGGCCAGCGCCGGATCGGTGCTGCGCACCCGGGGCGGGGTCTCCTCCAGGTGCTTGTACATGTACTCGGCGGCCGAGGAGGCGCGGAACGGGCGCCGCCCGGTGCAGAGTTCGTACAGCATGACGCCGAGCGCGTAGAGGTCGGCCCGGCCGTCCACGGCGGCGCCGGACCAGCACTCGGGCGCCAGGTACGGGACGGTGCCGACCACGCTGCCGGTGGAGGTGAGCACCGCGGACTGGGTGAGCAGCCGGGCGATGCCGAAGTCCAGCACCTTGGCCCTGCCGCCCGCGTCGACCATCACGTTCTCGGGCTTGATGTCGCGGTGGACGACGCCCGAGCGGTGCGCGGCGTCCAGGGCCTTGCAGACCTGGCGCATCCACCTCAGCGCGGCCTCCTGGTCCGGGACGCCGTCCTTGAGGATGTCGGACAGGGCCCGGCCGCGAACCAGTTCCAGCACCAGGTAGTGGGTCCCCCCGGCGGCGGTCGTGACCAGGCCGTAGTCGTACACGGTCACGATGTGCGGATTGGAGAGGCCGCCGGCCGTGCGGGCCTCGCGGACGAACCGCCCGACGGCCTCCCGGTCGGCGGCGTGCTCCGCCAGCAGCAGCTTGACCGCGACCTCGCGGTCGAGCCGCTGGTCGGTCGCCTTCCAGACCACGCCGAAGCCGCCCCTGCCCAGCCACTCGTCCAGCCGGTACCGGCCGTCGAGCACCTCCCCCTGCTGCATGTCCTCCCCCAAGTCCGCCGTGTCCGGGCGGTGTTCGCCGTCGGAGGGGTCACCATAGCGGCGGGGGGCGGCGAACGGGTGAACGGACGGGCCCTACGGCTTGGGCAACCCGGGCGGGTTGACCTCGGAGGTCGGCACCGCCTCGTTGTCCAGGCCCCAGCGCTTGAGCACCTGGCCGTAGCTGCCGTTCCTGATCACCTCGTTCAGCGCCCCGTTGAGCGCCTGGACCAGTCCGTTGCCCTTGCGGGTGGTCGCGGCGATCTTGCCGAGGACGTCCGCGCCGCCGCCCGAGTAGGTGCCGACGATCTCGGTCTCGCCGGTCTGCGCGACGTGGAAGGCCAGGCTGGGATTGGGGCCGACGTAGGCGTCGATCCGGCCGGAGGAGAGCGCCAGGTAGAACTCGGTGCCCTGGAAGTACTTGATGTCGATCGGCTTGAGGCCGTTCCTGGTGTTCTCCTCGCTCCAGGAGATCAGCAGCTTCTCCTGGTTGGTGCCGGAGGAGACGCCGACCGTCCTGCCCGCCAGGTCCTTGGCGCCGGTCACCTTGAGGCCGCTGCCCTTCCTGGCCTCGAAGCCGAGGACGTCCAGCCGGTAGGTGGCGAAGTCGTACTTCTCCTTGCGCGCCTCGGTGACGGTGATGTTCGAGAGGCCGACGTCGTACTTGCCGCTGTCCAGGCCGACGAAGATGTTCTCCCAGGAGACCGGGTTGAACTCGACCTTGAGGCCGAGCACGTTGCCGACCAGGGTGGCGATGTCCGGCTCGACGCCGATGACGGTCCTGTCGTCGTTGGCGTAGAAGTCCAGCGGCGGGGTGGTGCCGAGGGAGTCGACGACGGCCAGTGTCCCTCTCCTCCTGATCTCCTCCGGGACGAGCGCCGCGATCGCGTCGACCTTGGCCGTGGTCACCCGGTTCTGGTCGGCCGTCAGGTTCACCACGGCGCCGTTCGGCGCGGTGCTGCCCTTGGCCGGGGCGAGTTCCGCCGTGGCTCCCGAGGACGCGCCGCCGCAGGCGGTCAGGGCGAGGGCGGCGGCGAGGGCGCCGGCGGCGGTCACCAGGGCGCGACGGGGTAGGGGCATGGCGGAACTCCTGCTCGGTGAAGGGGGTTTCGGTGCGGCGGGAAGGGCTGGGGCAGCTCGGCTCGGGGCAGCCCGGCTCAGAGCACCTTGGCGAGGAAGGCCCGGGTGCGTTCGTGCCGGGGGCGGTCCAGGACCTCGGCCGGCGGGCCCTGCTCGACCACCACACCGCCGTCCATGAAGACGACGGTGTCGGCGACCTCGCGGGCGAAGCCGATCTCGTGGGTGACCACGATCATGGTGGTGCCGGTCCGGGCGAGGTCCTTGATGACGTCCAGCACCTCGCCGACCAGCTCCGGGTCGAGCGCCGAGGTGGGCTCGTCGAACAGCAGCACCTTCGGCTCCAGGGCCAGCGCCCGGGCGATCGCCACCCGCTGCTGCTGGCCGCCGGAGAGCTGCCGGGGGTACGCGGCGGCCTTGTCGGCCAGCCCGACCCGCTCCAGCAGCGCCAGCGCCGTCGCCCTGGCCTCGGCCCGGGGGCGGCGCAGCGCGGCGATCGGCGCCTCGACCAGGTTCTCCAGCACGGTGAGGTGCGGGAACAGGTTGAAGTTCTGGAACACGAAGCCGATGTGGGTGCGCTGGCGCAGCACCTCGCGCTCCTTGAGCTCGTACAGCCGGTCGCCGGAGCGCCGGTAGCCGATCAGCTCGCCGTCGATGGCGACGTAGCCGCCGTCGAGCTTCTCCAGGTGGTTGATCGCGCGCAGCAGCGTGGACTTGCCGGAGCCGGACGGGCCGAGCACCACGGTGACCGAGCCGGCCGGGACGTCCAGGTCGACGCCGCGCAGCACCTCCAGTGGCCCGAAGCTCTTGTGCAGGCCGCGGACCTGCACCATCGGCGCGGCGGCCGGTTCGGTCCTGGTGAGCGTGGTCATCGACGTCCTCCGGTGGTGTGCGCGGTCGCGGCGCGGGTGGCCGGCGTGCGGGCGGTCGGCGTGCGGGCGGGCAGGCTCCGGACGAAGGCCCGGACGCGCTGGAGCGGGGTGGGCGGCGGGGTGCGCTGCGCGCCGCGGGCGAAGTAGCGCTCGACGTAGTACTGGCCGATGGACAGCACCGTGGTCAGCAGCACGTACCAGACGGTGGCGACCATCAGCAGCGGCACCACCCGGCCGGTCCGGCCGTACACCACCTGGGCCTGGTAGAAGAGCTCGCCGATGGCCATCACGTAGACCACCGAGGTGCCCTTGAGCAGCGAGATCACCTCGTTGGCGGCGGACGGCAGGATGCCGCGCATCGCCTGCGGCAGCACGATCCGCCAGCCCTGGCGCCAGCGCGGGATGCCGAGCGCGGTGGCGGCCTCCCGCTGGCCGGCGTCCACCGCGATGACGCCGCCGCGGATGATCTCGGCGGCGAACGCGGCCTGGTGCAGCCCGAGGCCGAGCACGGCGGCGCCGAGCGCGCTCAGCACGCCGACCGTCTCGAAGTCCCCGAAGGTCGGGCCGAACGGGATGCCGATCCCGAACCGCTTGTAGAGGTACGACAGGTTGAACCAGAACACCAGCTGGACGATCAGCGGGATCGAGCGGAACACCCACACGTACGCCCAGGCGATGGACTGGAGGATCGCGCTGCGGGACAGCCGCATCGCGGCCACCACGGCGCCCAGCAGGAAGCCCAGCCCGGTGCCGTAGGCGGTGAGTTCGAGGGTGCGGCCGACCGCCTGGACGATCGTGTCGGCGGTGAAGTAGACCCGGAAGGTGGCCCAGTCCCAGCCGGGGTTGGTGGCCAGGCCGTGGGCGAACTGGGCGAGCACGACGAGGGCGGCGACCCCGATCCCCCAGCGCCAGGGGTGCCGGGCGGGGACGGCCCGCAGACCGGCCAGTTCGTCGAGGTCCAGGCGGGGGCCGGTGCCCGGACCGGGATCGGGTCCGGACGCCGGTGCCCGCTCGGCCTGGGCCTGGGCCTGGGCCTGGGCTTGGGCCTGGGACGTCGCGGTGGTGCTGGCGGTCATCGGGGGGCTCCTTCGGCAGACCCGGGGATCACTGGTGTTCGGGCGGGCTGATCAGGGACTCCTTGATCGCCGATTCGGCGACCCCCCACTTCCTGAGGATCCGCTCGTACGTCCCGTCCTTGATCAGCTGGTTGACCGCCGCCTGGAAGGCCGGGGTGAGCTTCGAGCCCTTCTTGAACGCGAAGCCGACGTCCAGCCGGTGGAACTCGCCGAGGAAGCGCGTCCCGGAGGCCTCCTGCGCGGCCTGGTAGCGCAGGCCGTTGATGGTGGACATCAGGACGTCGACCCGGCCCTGCTGGAGGCCGGTGAGCACGGCCCCGGGGTCGCTGAACGCCCTGACCTCGTACGGCTTCTTCCCGGCGTCGGTGCAGGCGGTGCGCTTCGCGTTCAGCGTGGTCTCGAAGGTGGTGCCGGCACCGGTGCCGATGGTCAGCCCGCAGAGCTGGAGCAGGTCGGTGACCGGCTGGACGGCCTGGTTGTCCTTGCGGACCGCGAAGCCCTGGCCGTCGTCGATGTAGGTGACGAAGTCGATGGTCTTCAACCGGGCCGTGGTGACCCCGAAGTTGCCGGTGCCGACGTCGAACTTGCCGCTGTCCAGGGCGGGCAGGATGGTCTCGAAGGCGGCCTCCTGGCGCTGCACGGTCAGGCCGAGCAGCCTGGCCACCGCATCGGTGAAGTCCACGTCGATCCCGGCCGGCTTCTTGCTGGCCTGGTCGGCGTAGAAGGCGGTGGGCGGCGAGCCGAAGGACGCGCCGAAGGTCAGCGTGCCGGCCTTGCGGACCTCCTCGGGCAGCAGCGCGGCGGCGGCGTCCGACTTCGCGAGGCCGGAGACGACGTCCTGGGAGACGGCGGTGGCGGCGGGCCCGCTCGCCCCCGCCGGGCCCGCGATCTTCGGGTCCGAGCCGCACGCGGCCAGCGCCAGCACCGGCAGCAGGGCGGTGGCCGCGAGCAGGCGGCGGCGGACGGTGGTGCTTCTCACGGGGGGCCTTTCAGGGGGTCGGAGCCAGCACCGGCAGGTGCTTCTCGAAGGGGAGCGGGCCGATCGGCGTGGGCCCCTCCTGCCCGTCGGCGGGCAAGGAGGGAGGATCGGCGGCGACGTCGAACAGCGGGGTGTAGCCGGACGCCAGGTAGAGGCCCTTGGCCTCGGGCTGGCGCGGACCGGTGGTGAGGTAGATCCGGGCGTAGCCGGCGGCGGCCGCCGTCCGCTCCAGCTCGGCCAGCACCCGGCGGGCCAGGCCGCGGCGGCGGTGCGCGGAGTGCGTCCACATCCGCTTCAGCTCGGCGGTGCGCTCGTCGTACCGCTTGTACCCGCCGCCGGCGACCGGCTCGCCGTCCTCCAGCAGGAGCAGCAGGACGCCGTGCGGCTCGGCGAAGGCGTCCCGGGGGTAGCGGGTCATCTCCTGGTGCGCCTCGGGGCCGTAGCGGCTGACGTACTCGTGGGTGAGCTCGCGCAGCAGCGGTTCGACCAGCGGGTCGTCGATGGTGACCCGCCGGAACTCGGCCGCCGCCGAGCCGGCCCACCGGTCCGGAGCGCTCACGCCTGCACCGCGATCAGCTGGTGCCGGTCCCGCTCGGTCCGCTCGGCGTGCTCGGCCTCCGCCGCGGCCTTGGCGGCGTCCCGCTTGGCGACCTCCTCGCGGACGATCGGGATGACGTGGCGGCCGAAGTCGATCGCGTCGTCGAGCAGGTGGTAGCCGCGGGCGGAGAGGATGTCCACGCCGAGGTCGTAGTAGTCGAGCAGCGCCTCGGCGACCGTCTCCGGGGTGCCGACCAGGGCGTTGGAGTTGCCGGCCCCGCCGGTGGCCGCGGCGGTCGGGGTCCACAGCGCGCGGTCGTAGCGCTCGCCGGCCTCGGCGATCTCGATCAGCCGCTGGGAGCCGGTGTTCTCGGGCGCTGCGGCGCCGAGCGGGCGGCCCCGGCGGACGAGCTCCCCGGACTCCCGGCGGGCCTTGATCGCGGCCACCGTCCGGTGCGCCTTCTCCCAGGCCAGTTCCTCGGTCGGCGCGATGATCGGCCGGAACGCCACCTGGATCCGCGGCACGTCGGTGCGCCCGGCGGCCCGGGCCGCCTCCTTCACCCGCTCGATCTGCTCGGCGGTGCGGGCCAGCGGCTCGCCCCACAGGCAGTAGACGTCCGCCTCGGCGCCGCCGGCCGCGTAGGCGGCGTCCGAGGAGCCGCCGAAGGAGACCCCGGGGCGCGGCTGCTGGACGGGGAAGACGTCGGAGACGAAGTCGTTGAAGCGGTAGTGGGCGCCCTCGTGGTCGAAGGGCTCCCGGCTGGTCCACGCCTTCTTGACGATGCCGATGTACTCGCGGGTGCGCTCGTAGCGCTCGTCCTTGGACAGGAAGTCGCCCTCGCGCTGCTGCTCGTGGTCGCTGCCGCCGGTGATGAAGTGGACGGTCAACCGCCCGTCGCTGATCTGGTCCAGGGTCGCGAAGGTCTTGGCGGCGAAGGTCGGGTAGGAGACGTTCGGCCGGTGCGCCAGCAGGATCTGCAGCCGGTCCAGGTGCGAGGCGAGGAAGGCCGCCGCGGCCGCGGGTTCCGGGGAGCCGGCGCCGTACGCGAAGAGCACCCGGTCCCAGCCGTGGTCCTCGTGGGCCCGGGCCAGCCGCAGGGTGTAGTCGCGGTCGAAGGCCGCGGTGGAGCGGGGGGTGGTCTCCGAGCCGTCGCCGGTGGCGGCGATACCGAGGAATTCGACGGGCATGGCGGAACCTTTCGGGGTGAGCGGAGTCCGGTGGACTGCGGGTGGGCAGGCCGGAGCCGGCCGGGGCGGGGCGGCCGTGGACACGGGTGCGCGGCGGCCGCGCCGACGGTGGGGTCGGCGCGCGCGGCGGGAGGAGTGGGAGGCAGGCGTGGACGAGGGAGTACTGCCGGAGTTCAGTGCGAGGTCGTCGGACGGCAGCGTGCGCCTGGGACGCCGTCAGCTGTGGACGGCTGGTCCCGGCCCGCGGCGGGGCAGACCGAGGGAGGGCTCCCCGCGGGAGATCAGGGCCGGACGGGCGGCCCGCTGCCGGGTCAGCCGCGACACGCCGCGGACCACACCCGACCGAAGTCGATGTGGTCGCGGGTGACCAGGGGCTGCTCGGCGTACATGGCCTCAAGTTGAACAGCCTGCCAAGTGGTCCGTCAACCACCCATCATTGCCGCTCTGTTGCGATCTCCTGTCGCCCTGCGACCGGTCCGCGCCGGGCCCCGGTCGGGGCCCGGACCACCCTTGACAGCCGTCGATCGCGCATGCGTACGATCACGGCGGAGTGCAGTGCACAGTGCCGGCCGCGTTGAGGGACGCGGGCCGGTGCGACGGCCGTACGTGACCACACCCGTACCTCCCGCCCGCCCGCACCTCCGCCAGGAGCCGCCGCCATGGCCACCCCGCAGGACCTCCTCCCCGCCCGCTCCACTGCAGCCCCCGCGGGCGCCCCCGCCCCCGACCGCCCCGCCCCGCCGCCCGATCCCGGCGCCCGGATCGTCGCCCGCCGCCAGCCCGGGCAGTGGGTCTGCGCCGGGATCGCGCTGCTGCTGGCCGCGATGGCCGTCAACTCCGTGGTGCGCAACAGGGCCTTCCAGTGGGACGTGGTCGCCGACTGGTTCACCGCCGGGTCGGTGCTCAACGGCCTCACCCTGACCCTCTGGCTCACCGCCGTCACCCTCGCCCTCGGCTTCGTCCTCGGCACCGGCCTCGCCGTCATGCGGATGTCCGGCAACCCGGTGCTGCGCACCCTGGGTTGGGGCTACATCTGGATCTTCCGCTCCACCCCGCCGCTGGTGCAGCTGCTGTTCTTCTTCAACATCGGCGCGCTCTACCCGACCCTCGGCCTGGGCATCCCGTTCGGCCCCGAGTTCGTCACCGTCAGGACCGTCAACCTGATCGGCCCCACCCTCACCGCCGTCATCGGCCTCACGTTGCTGGAGACCGCGTACGCCGCCGAGGTGATCCGCGGCGGCATCCTGTCCGTCGACCGGGGCCAGCTGGAGGCCGCCTCGGCGCTCGGCCTCGGCCGGTGGCGGGTGCTGCGCCGGATCGTCGTCCCGCAGGCGATGCGCTCGATCGTGCCGACCGCCGGGAACATGCTGATCAGCGCGCTCAAGGGCACCAGCATCGTCAGCGTGCTGGCCGTCTCCGACCTGCTCTACTCGGTGCAGCTGGTCTACCTGCAGTCGTACCGGGTCATCCCGATGCTGGTGGTCGCCACCATCTGGTACCTGGTGGTCACCACCCTGCTGTCCGTCGGCCAGTACTACGTCGAGCGCCACTACGCCAAGGGCGCCACCCGGGACGGCCTGCCGCCCACCCCGCTCCAGCGGGCCCGGGCCGCCCTGCGGCGGCTGCGCGAGGTGGCGGCATGAGTCTTCTGGTGATCGTCGGCGCGGGCCCGCGGGGCACCGGGCTGCTGGAGCGGATCGCCGCCAACGCGGCCGAACTCCTGCCCGCCGAACGGCCGTTGCACGTCCACCTGGTCGACCCGCACCCGCCCGGCGCGGGCCGGATCTGGCGCCACGAACAGTCCCCGCTGCTGCGGATGAACTCGATGGCCGAGGACGTCACCATGTTCACCGACGAGCGCTCGACCATCGACGGGCCGGTCCGCCCGGGCCCCTCGCTGGCCCAATGGGCGCTCCGGCGGCGGGAGTTCGCGCCCTACCGGGAGGTCGCCGACCCGGCCGTCCGGGCCGAACTGGACACCCTCGCGCCCACCGACTTCCCCACCCGCCGGGCCCAGAGCGCCTACCTGGACTGGGTGTTCCGCCGCGCCGTCGCCGACCTGCCCCCGCACGTCACGGTCACCGTGCACCGGGACACCGTCCGGCGGATCGACGGCCCGCCCGACGGCCCGCAGACCGTCCACCTCACCGGCCGGACGCTCACCGCCGACCACGTCGCCCTCACCCTCGGCCACCTCGACTCCACCCCGCACCCCCGGTACGCCGCCGACGCCGACTTCGCCGCCCGGCACGGCCGCTTCCACCTCCCGCCCGCCTACTCCGCCGACGCCGACCTGGACGGCATCGCCCCCGGCGAGCACGTCGTGCTGCGCGGCCTCGGTCTGGCCTCCGTCGACCTGGTCGCCCTGCTCACCGAAGGGCGCGGCGGCCGCTTCGAGCCCACCGGGGGCGGGCTGCGCTACCGCCCGTCCGGCCGCGAACCGGTGCTGCACCTCGGCTCCCGGCGCGGCGTCCCCTACCACTCCAAGACCGGCTACCGCCTCCAGGGGCCGCCCGCCCCGCTCCCCCGGTACTTCGACGCGGCCGCCGTGGACGCCGTCCTCGCCACCGACGGGCCGCTCGAACTCCGGCGCGACTTCTGGCCGTTGATGGCCAAGGAGACCGCCTTCGGGCACTACCACGAGCTGTTCCACGCCCACCCCGAGCGCACCGCGCTGCCCTGGCCGGAGTTCCTGGCCCGGTTCGACCGGCACGACTGGTACTCCCCCGACCTGGCCGCCCTGGTCGCCGAGGCCGTACCCGACCCGGCCGACCGGATCGACTTCGAACGGCTCGACCACCCGCTGGCCGGCCTCGAACTGGGCTCCGCCGAGGAGCTCCAGCGGCACCTGCGCGCCTACGTCACCGCCGACGCCGACCGCCGTGCCGACCCCGCGCACAGCGCCGACCTCGGCGCCTTCCTCGCCCTGCTCTCGCTGTTCGGCCAGCTTCCGCGCATCCTCGCGACCGGCCGGCTCACCGCCCGCTCGGTCGCCGAGGAGGTGGACGGGTGGTTCTTCGGCTACTTCAGCTACCTGGCCTCCGGCCCGCCCGGCTTCCGGCTGCGCCAGTTGCTCGCCCTCTCCGAGGCCGGGATCGTGCACTTCCTGGGCGCGGGCGTCCGGGTCGAACGGGACGAGGCCACCGGCACCTGGCGGGCCGGCGGCGACACCGTGCCGGGCCGCACCGTCGCCGCCACCGCCCTGGTCGAGGCGTACCTGCCCAAGCACCAGCTGACCCGCACCCTCGACCCGGTGCTGCGCGAACTGCACCGCGCCGGGCGGCTCGTGGAGGAGGTGGTCGCCGACGAGGAGTACACCCACCGCTCCGGCCTGGTCACCATCGCCCCCGGCGACAGCCGACTGCTCGACCCGGCCCTGGGCGGCGCCCCGCACCCGCGGCGCACCGCACTCGGCCCGCACACCAGCCTGCGCGCGGCCGCCGCCTTCGCCCGGCCCCGCACCGACTCCCCGGGATTCCGGCAGAACGACGCCGCCGCCCGCGCGCTGCTGCGGGCGCTGGCCGCGCTCCCGACCGCCGCCCCGGGGCCCGTCGCCGATCCGCCGCCCGCCCGCCGCCGCCAGGGCACCCGCCTCGCCGCGCTGTCGGCGGTCGCCGCGCCCGCTCCGCCGTGCGGTCAGCGCACCCCGCCACCGCCGCGCCCGCCCTCCGGCCGGACGAGGGGGGCCTGAAGGCGGGCCCCGGGGCGGCCCGGCCGCGGGTTCAGGGCCCGAAGACCCGTTCGACCCCCCTCCCCCCGTCCGCACCCGGGTGGAAGGATGGGCCCCGAGCCCCCGTGCCGAAGCGGCGGGCCCGGCGGCCCCGGTGTCGCGGCCGCCGGACGAGCAGAGCCGAGGAGAAGCGGTCATGGCCAAGCAGGCCCCGCAGAGCGACCCGGCGCAGGACGCCCCCGAGGTGTCCGCGCCCCAGCACGCGGCGGCCGGGCTGCCCGCGGTCGGCCACAGCCTGCGGATGGCCGCCGAGCAGATGGGCACCCTCCGCACCCTCGCCACGCTGCGCAAGGTCAACCAGCCGGACGGCTTCGACTGCCCCGGCTGCGCCTGGCCGGAGCCGGGCAGGACGCACACCGCGGAGTTCTGCGAGAACGGCGCCAAGGCCGTCGCCGAGGAGGCCACCGAGCGCCGGATCCGCGCCGAGTTCTTCGCCGCCCACCCGGTCGCCGAGCTGGCCGAGCGCTCCGGCTACTGGCTGGGCCAGCAGGGCCGGCTCACCCAGCCGATGCTGCTCGACGAGGGCGCCACCCACTACACGCCGGTCTCCTGGGACGACGCCTTCGCGCTGATCGCCGAGGAGCTGCGCGCCCTGGACACCCCGGACGGCGCCGCCTTCTACACCTCCGGGCGGACCAGCAACGAGGCCGCCTTCGCGTACCAGCTGTTCGCCCGCCGGCTGGGCACCAACAACCTGCCGGACTGCTCCAACATGTGCCACGAGTCGTCCGGCTCGGCGCTCACCGAGACGCTCGGCGTCGGCAAGGGCAGCGTCAGCCTCAAGGACCTCTACCAGGCCGACCTGATCATCGTGGCCGGTCAGAACCCGGGCACCAACCACCCCCGGATGCTCTCCGCGCTGGAGCGCGCCAAGCGGGCCGGCGCCACCATCGTCAGCGTGAACCCGCTGCCGGAGGCCGGCCTGGAGCGCTTCAAGAACCCGCAGCACGCGCGCGGCCTGGTCGGCCACGGCACCAAGCTGACCGACCTGTTCCTGCAGATCCGCCTCGGCGGGGACCTGGCGCTGTTCCGCGCGCTCAACCGGATGATCCTGGAGCAGGACGGCGTCGACCACGCCTTCGTCACCGAACACTGCCACGGCTTCGAGGAGTTCGAGGCGCAGGCGGGCACGACCGACCGCGCCGAGGTGCTCGCCGCGACCGGCCTGCCGTGGGAGCAGATCGAGGAGCTCGGCCGGCTGGTGCTGGGCTCCCGGAAGATCATCGTCTGCTGGGCGATGGGCCTCACCCAGCACAAGCACGCCGTCCCGACCATCCGCGAGGTGGTCAACTTCCTGCTGCTGCGCGGCAACGTCGGCCGTCCGGGTGCCGGGGTCTGCCCGGTGCGCGGGCACAGCAACGTCCAGGGCGACCGGACGATGGGCATCTTCGAGCGGCCCTCGACGGCCTTCCTGGACGCGCTCGGCGAGGAGTTCGGCTTCGAGCCGCCGCGCGCGCACGGCCTCGACTCGGTGGACACCATCCGGGCGATGCGCGACGGCCGGGTCGGGGTGTTCTTCGCGATGGGCGGCAACTTCGTCGCGGCCACCCCGGACACCGACGTCACCGAGGCGGCGATGCGCCGCTGCCGGCTGACCGTGCACGTCTCCACCAAGCTCAACCGCTCGCACGTGGTCACCGGCGCCCGCGCACTGATCCTGCCCACCCTGGGCCGCACCGACCGGGACGTCACCGGCGCCGGCGCCCAGTTCGTCAGCGTCGAGGACTCGATGGGCCAGGTGCACTCCTCGCGCGGCGGCCTGCGCCCGCCCGCCCCGGGCCTGCTCTCCGAGACCGCGATCGTCTGCCGGCTGGCCCGCGCCGCCCTCGGCCCCGGGGACACCGTGCCGTGGGAGGACTTCGCCACCGACTACGACACCCTGCGGGACCGGATCGCCCGGGTCGTCCCCGGCTTCGAGGACTACAACGAGAAGGTCCGCCGCCCCGGCGGCTTCACCCTGCCGCACGGCCCGCGCGACTCCCGGACCTTCCCCACCGCGACCGGCAAGGCCAACTTCACCGTCAACCCGCTCACCGCCCCCGAGGTCCCGCCGGGCCGCCTGCTGCTGCAGACGCTGCGCTCGCACGACCAGTACAACACCACCGTCTACGGCCTGGACGACCGCTACCGGGGCATCAAGGGCGGCCGCCGGGTGGTCCTGGTCAACCCGGCCGACGCCGCCGAACTCGGCCTGGCCGAGGGCGACTTCGTCGACCTGGTGAGCGAGTGGCGGGACGGCGTCGAGCGGCGCGCCCCGCACTTCCGGGTGGTCCACTACCCGGTGGCCCGCGGCGGCGCGGCGGCCTACTACCCGGAGACCAATGTGCTCGTCCCGCTGGACTCCACCGCCGACATCAGCAACACGCCGACCTCCAAGGCCGTGGTCGTCCGCTTCGAGCCGGACACCGGCGCCCCGGCGTGACGCGCGCGAAGGCCGCCCGGTGTCCGTGGACGCCGGGCGGCCTTCGCCGTGACTCAGTTGGTGCCGAGCGGCAGTGTCGCGGTGGCGCTGCCCGGGGCCCCGGCGCTCGCCGAACCGGTGGTGGTGGAGGCGGCGGTGCCGGTGGAACCCGGGGTTCCGGTGCCGGTCGGGGTGGGCGTCGCCGGGCCCGTGCCGGTCGGGGTGGGCGTCGCCGGGGTGCCCGTCCCGGTGCCGGTCCCGGTCGGGGTCGGGGTCGGGGTCGGGGTCGGGGTCGGCGTGGGCGTGCCGGGGGCGGTGGTGCCGGTGCCGGACGGCGTCCCCGGGTCGGCGGGCGTTCCGGTGCCGGACGGCGTGCCGGTGCCGGTGTCCGCGGGCGTGCCCGGGGTGGTGGACGGCGCGCCCGGGGTGGCCGGCGGGTTGGCGGGCGTGCCGGGGGCCGGGGCGGTCGGGACCTGGTTGGCCGGGCTGGGCGCGATCGGGGTGACGGTGTCCCAGCCGGCGGGCAGGTCTGGCACCTTCCAGCTGCCGCCGGCCTCGTCCGCCGCGCCGGACGGGTCGGGCCGCACCGCCCCGAGGATCGGCATCGAGCCGATCGGCGACACCTTGATGACGGCGCCCGGCCGGGGCGCCTGGACGACCAGCCCGCCGCCGATGTACATCGCGACGTGCGTGGCGCCCTCGAAGTAGATGACCAGGTCGCCGGGGCGGAGCTGGTTCAGCGCGATGTGCGGGAGCTGGGCCCACTGCTCCTGGCTGGTGCGCGGGATCGGCAGCCCGGCGTGCAGCCAGGCCTGCGAGGTGAGGCCCGAGCAGTCGAAGGAGTCCGGCCCCGCGCCGCCCCACAGGTACGGCTTGTTGAGCTGGGCGAGCGCGAAGGCGACGGCGGTGCGGCCGGCCGCCGACGGGGTGCGCTCGCCCTTGCCGAGGGCGCCGGAGGCGAGGAAGGCGAGCTGGGCCTCGTCGGCCTTGGCCTTCTCCAGCTTCTCCAGTTCGGTGCGCTGGGCGCCGGTGAGCGAGGAGACCAGCTGCTCGACGGAGGCGAGGTCGGTGGCGACCTTGGCCTTGGCGGCGTCCTGCTCGGTGACCAGAGCCTGCGAGGTCTTGAGCGCGTCCTCGGTCTGCTTCGTCAGGCCGGCGAGGGCCTCGCGGTCGGTCTTCAGCCGGTCCAGGAACTCGGACTGCGAGCGGCTGGCGGCGGTGAGCAGTTCCGCGATGGTGACGGCCTCGTACGGGTCCTTGGAGAGCAGCAGTTCGGCGTAGGCGGAGGCGGCGCCGTTGCGGTACTGGGCGGCGGCGAGCTGGGAGGCGATGTCGGTGCCGGCGTCGACCTGCTTCTGCTGGCGGTCCAGCCGGCCCTGGAGGTCGGTGAGCGCGGCCTGCTGCTCGGCGACCTTGGCGACGGCGCCGTTGTACTGCTCGGTGGCGGTCTCGGCGCTCTGGTAGAGCGTGTGCAGCTGGTCGAGCAGCGGGCCGAGGGTGGCCTTGGCGGCGGCGAGCGGGTCGTCGCCCGGGCTGGCCGCGGTGATCGACGCGCCCGGGTCGGGGGCGGCGTACGCGGCCTGCGCGGCGAGCGGGAGGGCGAGCGCGGCGGCCGCGAGGGCGGCTCCGCAGCGCAGTGCCGCCCGCAGCCAGGGCCGTACGACTGCCGTTTCAGTGCGCTGTGCAGCCCCGCCCATGGGTTGGTCCTCCCCGCCCCAGCCTGTCACCGGCGTCCCCGGATCCCGCAGATCCTCCCACGGGTTACTCACCGGAAACAGGGCGCATCCGGACTGGGAGGTTAATTCTCGGTTGATCTGTGAGACAGCTCTCAGCAAACCGGAGCGAACCGGGGCGAACTTCGCTAATGTCCAGCTCAGCGCGACCGCCGACACCCTTTCGAAAGCCTCCGGACACCACCGGGACACCAGCGGAACCACGATTCCCGGCTCAGTTCACCTTCCGTTTACCAAACAGACCTACGGTCGCGACGACACCAACGTCCGTGCGACAACTACGACGATTGTTTGGGTATGGAACACATCTCGTTCCTGGTAGCCGTTGTGATCATCACGGCGCTCGCCTTCGACTTCACCAACGGGTTCCACGACACCGCCAACGCGATGGCCACCTCCATCGCGACGGGAGCCCTCCGGCCGAAGGTCGCGGTCACCATCGCGGCCGTCCTCAACTTCGCGGGCGCGTTCCTGTCCGTGAAGGTCGCCACCACCATCTCCGGCGGCATCGTCAACGAGAAGAGCGGCATCCACCCCGAGATCATCTTCGCCGCACTGGCGGGCGCGATCCTCTGGAACCTGCTGACCTGGCTGCGCGGCCTGCCGTCCAGTTCCTCGCACGCGCTGTACGGCGGTCTGATCGGCGCCACCGTCGTGGGCGTCGGCATGAACGGCGTCAACTTCGACACCGTCCTCTCCAAGATCCTGATCCCGGCGATCGCCTCCCCGCTGGTCGCCGGCCTGGCCTCCTGGGGCGCCACCAAGCTGGCCTACGCGATCACCCGCAAGGGCAACGAGGCCACCGCCACCAAGGGCTTCAAGACCGGCCAGATCTTCTCGTCCTCGCTGATCTCGCTCGCGCACGGCACCAACGACGCCCAGAAGACGATGGGCATCATCACCCTGACCCTGGTGTCGGTCGGCGCCCTGCCGCACGGCGCGCTGCCGCCCACCTGGGTGATCATCTCCGCGGGCGCCGCGATCGCGCTCGGCACCTACATGGGCGGCTGGCGGATCATCCGCTCGATGGGCAAGGGCCTCGCCGACATCAAGGCGCCGCAGGGCTTCGCCTCCGAGTCGGCCGCCGCGACCGTCATCCTGACCTCCTCGCACATGGGCTTCGGCCTCTCCACCACCCAGGTCTGCTCGGGCGGCATCATGGGCGCCGGCCTCGGCGGCCCGAAGGCCGAGCTGCGTTGGAGCCTGGTGCGCCGCATGGTCTACACCTGGGCGCTGACCCTGCCGGCCGCCGCGCTGGTCTCGGGCGGCGCCGCGCTGCTGGTCCGCCAGGGCACCTGGGGCATCGTCCTGGTGGGCGCCGTGCTGGTGGCCGGCTCCGGCGCGATGTGGCTGATCTCCCGCCGCCAGCCGGTCGGCGCGGACAACGTCAACGACGTCAACGACGTCACCCCGGTGGAGGTCCCCGCCACCGCCGCCCCCGCGAACGCCCCCACCCCCGCCTCGACCACGGTCGCGGCCTGAGCGCCGCAGGCTGAGGAGCACCCGCCATGCACATCAAGTGGAACGCCCTGGCCCAGACCGCCGGTGCCAGCTTCGGCATCACCGTCGCCGTGGTCTCCGTCTTCGCACTCGGCATCCTGGCCCTGTCCCGGCGCGAGGCCGCGCTGAGCGCCCGCGAGGGCGAGGCCGCCCAGGAGCCGGGCGGCGGCCGGCTGGCCCTGGCCGGCGCCTACGCCTGCTTCGGCCTCTGCGCCGCGGCCGTCGTCTACGGTCTGGTCCTGATCGCCGCGCCGTAGGGCGCGGCCGACGGTTCCCGCCGTCCGCGCGCGGGACGAACCCGACGGGCCGGGGAGTGTGATCCACACTCCCCGGCCCGTTCGCGCGTCCCCGCCCGGGGTCAGCCCTGCTGGCTGGTCCTCAGCGCGGTCTCCCGGATGAACAGCACCGTGACGAAGGCCAGCGCCGCGAACGGCGCGGCCCACAGGAAGACGGTGCCGACGCCGTGCCCGAACGCGTCCGTCACCAGCGGGACGATCGGGGCGGGCAGCTTGTGCAGGTCCGGGATGCCCCCGCCGCCGGCCGCGCTCGCGGCCGGGATGTGCGCGGCGGCCAGGTTCTCCGCGAGGTAGTGGGTCACCTTGCTGTTCATCAGCGCGCCGAGCGCGGAGACGCCCATCGCGCCGCCCACGGTGCGGAAGAAGGTCACCACGGAGCTGGCCGCGCCGAGCTCGTGGCGCGGCACCGTGTTCTGCACCGCGAGCACCAGGTTCTGGCTGGTCAGGCCGAGGCCGATGCCGGTGATCGCCATGTAGACGCAGAGCAGCTTGTAGTCGGTGTCGACGCGGGCGGTGGCGAGCAGGCCGAAGCCGATCGCGAGCAGCGCCGTGCCGGCGACCAGGTAGGCCTTCCACTTGCCGTACTTGGTGATCAGTCGGCCGGCGACGGTGGAGGCGAGCGCCAGGCCGAGGATCATCGGCAGGGTCATCAGGCCGGCCATGGTCGGGGACTTGGCGCGGGCCAGCTGGAAGTACTGGCTGAGGAAGGTGGTCGCGCCGTACATCCCGACGCCGACCAGCACGCTGGCCACCGCGGCCAGGGTGACGGTGCGGTACTTGAAGAGGTCCGGCGGGATGATCGGCTCGGCGGCGCGGCGCTCGACCACCACGGCGAGGGCGCCCAGCAGCAGGCCGCCGCCGACCATCGCGGCGGTCTGCCAGGACAGCCAGTCGTAGTTCGTGCCGGCCAGCGTGATCCAGATCATCAGCAGGCTGACGGCGCCGGTGATGACCAGCGCGCCCAGGTAGTCGATCTTCGCCTTGCGCTTGACCACCGGCAGCTTGAGGGTGCGCTGCACCACCAGGATCGCGGCCAGCGCGAACGGGATGCCGACGTAGAAGCACCAGCGCCAGCCCAGCCACGAGGTGTCCACGATGACGCCGCCGATCAGCGGGCCGCCGATGGTGGCCAGCGCGAAGACCGCGCCGAAGTAGCCGCTGTAACGGCCGCGCTCGCGCGGCGGGACCATCGCGGCCAGGCAGATCTGGCCCAGCGCGACCACACCGCCGGCGCCGATGCCCTGGAGGGCGCGGCAGGCGATCAGCTCGGCGGTGTTCTGGGAGAGGCCGGCCAGGGCGGAGGTGGCGATGTAGATCAGCAGGGCTATCTGGAGCAGCAGCTTCTTGCTGACGAGGTCGGAGAGCTTGCCCCAGATCGGGGTGGAGGCGGTCAGGGTCAGCAGGGCCGCGGTGATCACCCAGGTGTAGGCGGACTGGCCGCCGTGCAGGTCGGTGAGGATGTGCGGCAGGGCGTTGGAGACGACGGTCGACGAGAGCACGGCCACGAAGAGGCCGAGCAGCAGGCCGGACAGCGCCTCCATCACCTGCCGGTGGGTCATCGGTTGATCGTCGACGGCGGCTCCGACGGTCGCCTCGGCTGTGACGGTCATCTGGGTCCTTCGGCGGGAGGAGTGAGCGGGGGGCGGGGGTGCGCGGGCAGGGAAAATCGTTGCCTTACGCAACCATAGGCCCGATGGTTGACTAAGGCAACTTTCTTCAAGCCCAAGTAAAGTCCTCGCCCCGGCCACCGCCCCGGCCACCGCCCCGGACCCGGCTCCGACCGCCACGAACCGGCCCCGGCCCCGGGATCCGGCCACCGGTCACTCCGCCGGCGGCTCCCCGATCACGTCGTTGAAGCGGTGCAGCAGCACCGCGAAGCGGTCCACGTCCTCCGGCGACCAGTTGCCCAGCAGCTCCCGCACCCGCCGCATCCGGACGTCCCGGGCCGCCAGGTAGCGGCGCCGCCCGTCCTCGGTCAGCGAGACCAGCGCGGCCCGGCGGTCCAGCGGATCCGCCTCCCGGGCCACCAGGCCCAGCTCCTCCAGTGCCCGGATCTGCCGGCTCACCGTGGCCTTGCCGACCGCGAAGTGCACGCCGACGTCCGTCACCCGCACCCGTCCGGCCTGCTCGATGTAGCCGAGCATGCTGTAGGCCATCCCCTCCAGCTCGGGATGCACCCGGCGTGAGAGCTCCGCCACTCGGGCCCGGCCCCGCCGGAACATCAGCGCGACCTCGCGCTCCACCGCCAGCAGGGATTCCTCGTCACTCACCGCGCCAGTATCCCGCAGCCGCACTGGCCGGAACCCGGCGCGCGGGGTGCGACAAGCCAACTAGTTCATGGTATGAAGTATCCGTTTTCCCCCCATACACAAGGAGATGCGGATGGCCGCCCCGGGGCAGGGTTTCGTCGCTGAACTGAAGGGCGCGGTCACACCGCGTGCGGCACTGCTCGTGATCGGCGTGCTGCTGCTGCAGCTCGGCTTCATCACCTCGTACGTCGGGGCACTGCACCACCCGGCCCCGCACGAGCTGTCGATCGCGGTGGTCGCCCCGCCGCAGGTCGCCCCCAAGCTGGTCCAGGGGCTGGAATCCGTACCGGACGACGCCGTCAAGGCCGTCACCGCCCCGGACGCCGAGACGGCCACCCAGCAGATCAAGGACCAGAAGATCTACGCGGCGCTGGTCGTGAACCCGACCGGCACCGAGGACACCCTGCTGGTCGGCGGCGCCCGCGGCACCTCCGCCGCCAAGGCCGCCGAGTCCATCACCACCGCGCTGGACAAGTCCCAGGGCCGCACCGTCAAGGTCGAGGACGTCGTGCCGCTCGCCAAGGGCGACACCAACGGCCTCTCCGCGTTCTACCTGGTCATCGGCTGGTGCGTCGGCGGCTACCTGGTCGCCTCGATCCTCGGCATCAGCGCCGGCTCCAAGCCCGCCAACGTCCACCGCCTGCTGATCCGCCTCGGCGTGCTGGCGCTGTACTCGGTCGGCGCCGGCCTCGGCGGCACGATCATCGCCGGGCCGGTGCTGGACGCGCTGCCCGGCTCGATCCTGGCCCTGACCGGCATCGGCGCCCTGGTGGTGTTCACGGTCGGCGCGTTCACCATGGCACTGCAGTGCCTGTTCGACGTCATCGGCATCGGCGTCGCGGTGCTGATCTTCGTGGTGCTGGGCAACCCGAGCGCCGGCGGCGTCTACCCGGCACCGATGATGCCGCCGTTCTGGCGGGCCATCGGCTCGCTGATCCCGAACGGCGCCGGGACCAGTGCCACCAAGTCGATCGCCTACTTCGGCTCCACCAACCTGGGCATGCCGATCGTGGTCCTGGTGGTCTGGGCGCTGATCGGCATCGGCGTCGCCTACCTGGCCGTGCTGCGCGGCCCGCGCTCCGGCGGCCGCGAGATCGTCGCCGCCGAGGCGTCCGCCGAGGCCTGATCCCCCGCGTTCCCCACCCCGAGCCCCCGGCCGCCCGGCCGGGGGCTCGGGTGCGTCCGGGGCCGGGAGGTCAGCCGCAGGCGAGCCGGCCCGGGTCCGCGACGACCGCCCGCACCACGCCCACCGCGGCGCCCAACAGCGGCCCGCGCCGGCCCAGCCGGGACACCGTCAGCCGCTCGTCCGACCACGGCCGCACCGTCACCCGGGCGGCCAGCTCGGCCCGCATCGCCGGCAGCAGCCAGGGCGCCAGCCGGGCGTAGCCGCCGCCCAGCACCACCTCGGCCGGGTCCAGCAGGTTGACCGCCCCGGCGGCCGCGATGCCCAGCGCCGAACCGGCCCCGGCCAGCACCGCGAGGGCCGGCTCGTCCCCGGCCCCGGCCCGCCCGGCGAGCAGCGTCACCCAGTCGCCCCGCGCGCCCGCCGGCCCGGCCGCCCGCAGCACGGCCGCCTCCCCCGCGTACTGCTCCAGGCAGCCGTGCGCGCCGCAGGCGCAGCGGTGGCCGTCCGGGTGGACGGGTACGTGGCCGAACTCGCCCGCGTAGCCGCGCGCCCCGCGCAGCAGCCGCCCGCCGACCACGATCGCCGCGCCGACGCCGGCCTCGGCCGAGACGTACAGGAAGTCCTCCGGCCCGCCGCCCAGCCACCGTTCGGCCAGCCCGCCCAGGTTGGCCTCGTTGTCCGCCTCGACCGGCAGCTCGGCCAGTTCGGCCGCGCCGGCCGCGCGCAGCGCCGGGCGCAGTTCGGCCGCCAGCGGGACGTCCCGCCAGCCCAGGTTGGCGGCCCGCTGGAGCACCCCGCCGGAGGTGCCGACCAGCCCGGGGACGGCCAGGGTCAGCCCGGCCGGGCGCAGGCCCGACTCGGCGACGGCCGCGTGCAGCAGTTCGGCGAGGTCGGCCATGACCGCGGCGGGCCGGCGGCCCCGGTTGCGGACCTCGCGGCGGCGCCAGGTCCGGACCTCGCCGCTCAGGTCGACCACGCAGGCGCCGAGGTGCTCCACGCCGATCTCGGCGCCGAGGCCGCCGGGCCCGAGCGGGTTGAGCCCGAGCGCGGTGCCGGGGCGGCCCACCTTGCCGCTGGGCGCGGCCGGGCCCTCCTCGACGACCAGGCCGCCGGCGATCAGCTGCTCGGCGAGCGAGGAGACGGCGGCCCTGGTCAGCCCGGTCTCGGCGGCCACCTCGGCCCGGGAGCGCGGGGCGCGCGCGATCACCCCGAGCACCAGGGCCAGGTTGGCCCGGCGCATCCCCTGCTGGCTGGCGGGCCCGCTCCGAACCGCGTCCGGTTCCCCGCGCATCACCCTCACCTCACGGCCTCATGGCGCATCCCGTGGCATCTCGGGTGCAGCGTAACCGGGTTCGTACCCCGGGTGCGCCCGTTCGGCGGGCCGGGTGAAGACCCACCGCTGCATCGCCCAGAAGCGGAACAGCATCGCGGCGAAGGTGCCGACGACCATCCCGCTGAGGAAGTCCGCGGTCTCCTGGACGAACGGGCCGACGTACGGCTCGCGCAGGTCCAGGGCGTAGCGGGAGAGTGCCAGCGGCAGGTCGTTGACGGCGATCGCCATGGCGCTGACCAGGAAGAACAGCAGTGCCTCGCGCGGGTGCCCGGCCGTCCGGAAGGCCCAGCGGCGGTTGAGCACGTAGGAGACGACGGTCGAGAGCACGGTCGCGATCGTCAGCGCGACCACCGGCTTGTGCCCCAGCACGGTGAACTTCAGCTCGAAGTCGATCACCAGGGTGAGGGTGAAGCAGGCACCGCCGACCAGCAGGAACTTCACCAGCCTGCGGTGCCGCACCAGGAACGGACGCAGCCGGGCCGGCACCCGGGCCAGGGCGCGCTGCGTGGGGGACGGCATCTCCGCAGTGTGGCACGCGCGGACGCCGTCCTCCCGTCGCTCCTCCCGCCAGTCCTCCGTCGCTCCTCCCGCCAGTCCTCCCGCCGACCCGGCGCGGCCGGGTCAGGCCGCCGCGGCCAGGACCTTGGCCGGCTCCAGGGCCAGCTCCAGCACCTCCCGCACGTCCGCCACCGGGTGGACGGTGAGCCGCTCCAGCACCTCGGCCGGGACGTCGTCCAGGTCGGCCTCGTTGCGCTTGGGGATGATCACCGTGGTGACGCCGGCCCGGTCGGCGGCGAGCAGCTTCTGCTTCACCCCGCCGATCGGCAGCACCCGCCCGGTCAGCGACACCTCGCCGGTCATCGCCAGGTCGGTGCGCACCTTGCGGCCGGACAGCAGCGAGGCGAGCGCCGTGGTCATGGTGATGCCGGCGCTCGGCCCGTCCTTGGGGACGGCCCCGGCGGGGACGTGCAGGTGCACGCCGCGGTCGCGCAGCGAGGTGACCGGCAGCTCCAGTTCGGCGCCGCGCGAGCGCAGGTAGGAGAGCGCGATGTGCGCGGACTCCTTCATCACGTCGCCCAGCTGCCCGGTGAGGGTGAGTCCGGTGCCGCCGGTCTCGGCGTCGGCGAGCGAGGCCTCGATGTAGAGGACGTCGCCGCCGGCGCCGGTCACGGCGAGGCCGGTGGCCACGCCGGGGACCGCGGTGCGCCGCTCGGCCGGCGCCTGGGCGGCCTCCGGCACGTGGTGGGGCCGGCCGATCAGGGCGCGCAGCTCGTCCGGGCCGATCGCGGCGGGCAGTTCGCGCTCGCCGAGTTCGGCCTGGGCGGCGATCCTGCGCAGCACCCGGGCGATCGAGCGCTCCAGGTTCCGCACGCCGGCCTCCCGGGTGTACTCCCCGGCCAGTCGGCGCAGTGCCGCGTCGTCGACGCTGACCTGGTCGCCGCCCAGTCCGGCCTTCTCGCGCTGGCGCGGGAGCAGGTGGTCGCGGGCGATGACGACCTTCTCGTCCTCGGTGTAGCCGTCGAGGCGGACGAGCTCCATCCGGTCGAGCAGCGGCTCGGGGATGGCCTCCAGCACGTTGGCGGTGGCGAGGAAGACGACGTCCGAGAGGTCGAGTTCGACCTCCAGGTAGTGGTCCCGGAAGGTGTGGTTCTGCGCCGGGTCCAGCACCTCCAGCAGGGCGGCGGCCGGGTCGCCCCGGTAGTCGGAGCCGACCTTGTCGATCTCGTCGAGCAGGACGACCGGGTTCATCGAGCCGGCCTCCTTGATCGCCCGCACGAGCCGGCCGGGCTGCGCGCCGACGTAGGTGCGCCGGTGGCCGCGGATCTCGGCCTCGTCCCGGACGCCGCCGAGCGCGACCCGGACGAAGGTGCGGCCCATGGCGCGGGCCACGCTCTCGCCGAGCGAGGTCTTGCCGACGCCGGGCGGACCGACCAGCGCCAGCACCGCGCCGCCGCGCCGGCCGCCGACCAGCCCGAGCCCCTGGTCGGCCCGGCGCTTGCGCACCGCGAGGTACTCGACGATGCGGTCCTTCACGTCGGCCAGGCCGGCGTGGTCGGCGTCCAGCACCGCGCGGGCGCCGGCGATGTCGTACGCGTCCTCGGTGCGCTCGTTCCAGGGCAGCTCCAGGACGGTGTCCAGCCAGGTGCGGATCCAGGGCCCCTCGGGGGACTGCTCGGAGGCCCGCTCCAGCTTGTCGACCTCCTTGAGGGCCGCGTCGCGGACCTTCTCGGGCAGGTCGGCGGCCTCGACCCGGGCGCGGTAGTCGCCCTCCTCGTCGGCCGGGTCGCCGTTGAGCTCGGCCAGTTCCTTGCGGACGGCCTCCAGCTGGCGGCGGAGCAGGAACTCCTTCTGCTGCTTGGCCACGCCCTCCTCGACGTCCTTGCGGATGGTGTCGTTGACCTCCTCCTCGGCGAGGTGGTCGCGCAGCAGGGTCAGCGCGTACTCCAGGCGGGCGACCTGGTCGGCCTCCAGCAGCACCTTGAGCTTCTGCTCGGCGGTGGCGAAGGGCGCGTAGCCGATGTTGTCGGCGAGCTCGCCGACGCCCTCGATCTGGGCCACCCGGTCGACGATCTGCCAGGCGCCGCGCCTGCGCAGCCACTGGGTGGAGAGCGCCTTGTACTCCTTGACCAGCTCGGCGGCCCGGCCGGCCACCGGGGTCTCCACCGAGGACTCCCGGAAGGGCGTGGTCTCCACCCAGAGGGCGGCGCCGGGGCCGGTGGTGCCGGCCCCGATGCGGACCCGGCGCACGGCGCGCACCAGCGCGGCCGGCTCCCCGTCGGCCAGCCGGCCGACCTGCTCGACGGTGGCCAGGGTGCCGACCGCCGCGTACGAGCCGTCCACCCGCGGGACCAGCAGGACCTGCGGCTTGCCGGTGCCGGTGGCCGCCGCGCGGGCGGCCTCGACCGCGGCGCGCACCTCGGTGTCCTTGAGGTCCAGCGGGACGACCATGCCCGGCAGGACGACCTCGTCGTCGAGCGGCAGCACGGGCAGGGTGAGCGGTGTGGACGTCGATGCCATGATCTCTCCCCAGTCAGTGAAGTTGAGTCGACCTGACTAAGGCCTGGCGTGCGCCGGATGTTCCCGGGGCGGTGTTCGCCATGAGCGAACAGGAGGAGGGTGTGGAGCGAGCGGGGGGAGGGCGCGGGACGTGCCGTCAAAAGCGCGCGGGGCGGCACCCGGAAGGGTCAGCGCACGTCCAGGACCGGAGCGCCGCCCGGCGCGGGCGAGGAGCCCGCGGCCGGCGCCTCGACCCGGCGCGTCCGCGGCTTCGGCCGCGGCCGGCGGGCCTGGGCCCGGCGCAGCCAGCGCCACAGCGCCACCCCGGTGAGCACCGCGGCCGGGTGCCCCACGGCGGTGACCAGGTCCCGCTCGGTGAGGATCTGCTCGGCGATCAGCAGCCCGGCGCCGCCGAGCGCGACCAGCCGCCCGCGCCACGGCAGCAGCCCGGCCACCGCGCCCAGGCAGGTGAGCACGCCGTAGCTGACGCCGATGTCCAGGTAGTCCAGCGCCGCGGTCTCCATCCGCCCGGTCTCCACCGCGGTGATCACCACACCCTGGGACAGCAGCGTGGCCGTGACGTGCCCGATCGCGAAGACCGCCGCCGCCCGGGCGGGGCCGATCCGGCGCTCCAGCGGCGCGAGGGTGACGGCGAATCCCCACAGGTACGGCATCCACACCTCGCCGGCCACCCAGAAGCCGCTGAGCACCAGCGCGCGCAGGGGGTGCTGCAGGAGGTTGTGGCCGTCGGAGCTGGAGGCCTCCTGCAGCCGTTGCACGAGTTCCGGGTCGGCGAGTTTGGCGAAGGTCGTGGTGGCGCCCACCACGGCGAGATAGCCGAGGGTGAAGGGGTTTCGCCGGGGTGTCGGCACCCGCGCCAGCAGCCACTCGACGACGCCGGTGCGCAGACCGTGCCGGAGCATCCCGTACGGCGGGCCGGCGGGCGACGCCCCGACCCGTCCGGCACCTCGCCGCAGTCCAGCCATGCCGCCCTCCGCTCCACGCCGGCAGCCACCGGCCCCTCACCCAGGTGCCCAACGTACCGGCGCGCGCCGCGGATCCCGCCCCGCGGGCGTTGTCGTGGCCACGTTACGTCGAGGTTCTGAGAGGCATCTGAGAAAAGGCGGTGAAGACCGCCGGGAAACCGGTCGGCCGGATTCCTGATATTGGTCCAGACCTACTTCCGGCGAGCGCACCGGCAGGGGCTCTGACCGGCGACTTGGCGTCAACTCGACTGCATACGTACCGTTACGCAGAGAAAAATCGCCGGGTAAGGTATCGGCCCGTGCCCACTCGTGCAGTGGGCTCCGAGGGCGGCCCGACAGCCGGCCCACGGGCCGGAAACGTCCGGTCCACCTGCCGGGAGGCATCCGCTGTCCGTACGCTGCGAAGTGCGCGGGAGAAGTGGGCGGGCGGCAATCCGCCCGCCGACCCGCACGCACGACGGGACGGCGGACCCGGCACAGTCCACGACGGAACAAGACTACGAGCGGAGCCCCGCCATCCCCACAGGTGGCCGGCCCGCAGCCCTGGGGGCGGTGGCGTGACCGTGACAGAACTTCAGCAGGACAACAACCACAGCGGCGGCACGGTGAGCAGCCAACGCAGAGTACTGGTGGTGGAGGACGAGCCGACGATCGCGGAGTCGATCGCGGCCCGGCTGGGCGCGGAGGGCTTCAAGGTCGCCGTGGCCCACGACGGGCCGGGCGCGGTCGACGGCTTCCACACCTGGCAGCCGGACCTGGTGGTCCTCGACATCATGCTGCCCGGCTTCGACGGCCTGGAGGTGTGCCGCCGGATCCAGGCTCAGCGCCCGGTGCCGGTGCTGATGCTGACCGCGCGCGACGACGAGACGGACCTGCTGGTCGGCCTCGGCGTGGGCGCCGACGACTACATGACCAAACCGTTCTCGATGCGCGAACTGGCCGCCCGGGTCAACGTGCTGCTGCGCCGCGTCGAGCGTGCCCAGCAGGCGGCCCGCACGCCCGCGCTCGGCTCGCTGCGCTTCGGCGAGCTGGAGATCGACCACGTGCAGCGCCGGGTCCGGCTCGCCTCGGGCGACGTCCACCTGACGCCCACCGAGTTCGACCTGCTCGCCTGCCTGGCCGCGCAGCCGCGCGCCGTGCTGACCCGCGAGCAGTTGCTGGCCGAGGTCTGGGACTGGACCGACGCGTCCGGCACCCGCACCGTGGACAGCCACGTCAAGGCGCTGCGCCGCAAGATCGGCGCGAGCTGGATCCGCACCGTCCACGGTGTCGGGTACGCGCTGGAGGCCCCGCTCTCCTAGCGGCGAGCCTCGGGCGACGGGCCTCCGGGGGGCCCGTGTCCCGAACTGCCGCGCACCACGCGGGGGATGTACGCGGGGATCACAGGGGACCAATGACCTTTCCACAGCAACGCAACGGGGACACCGGCGGCACGCGGTCGCAGACACTGGCCGCCCGCGCCGCCCGCCGGGTCTGGGCCGACATCAGGCCGCTCGACCCGGTCCGCTCGATCAAGGGCAAGCTCGCCCTGCTGGTGATCGTCTCCGTCTTCCTGGCCACCGGCATGGTGGTCGTGGCGATCCGGTCCGAGACCCAGATCCGGATCATCATGGTCTTCTCCATGATCGCCTCGCTGCTCTTCATGCAGTTCCTCGCGCACGGGCTGACCGCCCCCCTGCGCGAGATGACGGCCGCCGCCCGCGCGATGGCCTCCGGCGACTACAGCCGCCGGGTCGAGGTGAACTCGCGCGACGAGATCGGCGAGCTGGCGACCACCTTCAACCAGATGGCCGCCGACCTGGGGGCCGCCGACCGGCACCGCCGCGAGCTGGTCGCCAACGTCTCGCACGAGCTGCGCACGCCCATCGCCGCGCTGCGCGCCGTGCTGGAGAACGTGGTGGACGGCGTCGTCCAGCCCAATCCGGCGACCCTGGGGGCCGCCCTGGAGCAGACCGAGCGGCTCGGCCGCCTGGTCACCCACCTGCTGGACCTCTCCAAGATCGACGACGGCGTGGTCGACCTGGACGCCCGCCCCTTCGAGGTGCGCGAGTTCCTGGACGGCGTGCTGCGCGGGGTCACCGTGGACGGCGCGACGGCCGGCGGGGCGTTCTCCCGGCGCGGCGACGTCCGACTGGCGCTGGAGGTCAGCCCGACCGGCCTGACCGGCGTGGCGGACCCGGAACGGCTCCACCAGGTGGTCGCCAACCTGGTCGACAACGCCTGCAAGCACTCCCCGCCCGGCGGCACCGTGACGGTGCGCGCGCGGCCCGACGGCGGGCCCGGCGGCCTGCTGCTGGAGGTCGAGGACGAGGGTCCGGGCATCCCGCCGGCCGACCGCGGCCGGGTGTTCGAGCGGTTCAGCCGCAGCGGCACCGCGACCGCCCAGGGGCCCGGCTCGGACGGCGGCACCGGCCTCGGCCTGGCCATCGCCCGCTGGGCGGTGGACCTGCACGGCGGTCGGATCGCGGTCGCCGAGTCGCCGCGCGGCTGCCGGATCGAGGTCCGGCTGCCGGGGCAGCGCTGAGGGTCGGATGCGTCACAGAAGCGACACAGACGTACGCGAAGATCATTGGATGATCCGCATGGGGCTTTGTCCGTTTTTGTCCGGATATGCCCTATGGGTGGAGGCGATCGGTTCCCCTCAGATACGGCTTTCTAACGCACATTTTCAGCCAAACTGCAGGTCAGGACTGTGATCTGGGCGACGCCTGGGGCCCGGGGACTGCGCGATCACTGGTCAGGGGCGTAGCCTTAATCCCCGCTGTCCAAACATCCCAAAAGGAAGCGGAAGAGGGCGGTTGCCGCCGTGTCGCCACAGTCCCCTGAAACCCCCAATAGCTCGGCTAGCTCCACTGGCTTCGGTCCCAATGAGTGGCTCGTCGATGAGATCTACCAGCAGTACCTCCAGGACCCGAACTCGGTCGACCGAGCCTGGTGGGACTTTTTCGCCGACTACAAGCCCGGTACCGAGGTGACCCCAGTGACCCAGGCCGCGACCCAGGCCGGCCCCACGCCGACCCCTGCCGCTGCCCCCGCGCCCGCTGCTGCTGCTCCGGCCGCGACCGCCCCCGCCGCACCGGCCGCCCCGGCCGCTCCGGCGCCGGCCCCCGCGCCGCTCGCCGCAGCCCCCGTCGCGCCCCCGGCCCCGGCCCCCAAGGCCGCCGCCCCGGCCGCTCCGGCCGCCGCCGCGGCGGACGCGCCCGCCGGCCCCGAGCTGATCCAGCTGCGCGGCCCGGCCAAGGCCGTCGCCACCAACATGGACGCCTCGCTGGAGGTGCCGACCGCGACCTCGGTCCGCGCGGTGCCCGCGAAGCTGTTGATCGACAACCGCATCGTCATCAACAACCACCTGCAGCGCGCCCGCGGCGGCAAGGTCTCCTTCACCCACCTGATCGGCTACGCCCTGGTCCAGGCCATCAAGGCCGCCCCGGGCATGAACTACAGCTACAAGGTGGAGAACGGCAAGGCCTTCCTGGTCAAGCCCGAGCACGTCAACCTCGGCCTGGCCATCGACCTGGTCAAGCCGAACGGCGACCGCCAGCTCGTCGTCGCGGCCATCAAGAAGGCCGAGACCCTCGACTTCTTCGGCTTCTGGCAGGCCTACGAGGACATCGTCCGCCGGGCCCGCGCCAACAAGCTGACCATGGACGACTTCACCGGCGTCACGGTCTCGCTGACCAACCCCGGCGGCATCGGCACCGTGCACTCCGTGCCGCGCCTGATGCAGAACCAGGGCACCATCGTCGGCGTCGGCGCCATGGAGTACCCGGCCGAGTTCCAGGGCTCCGCCCCGGAGACCCTGTCCCGCCTGGGCGTCTCCAAGATCATGACGCTGACCTCGACCTACGACCACCGCGTCATCCAGGGCGCGGCGTCCGGCGAGTTCCTGCGCGAGATCCACCGCCTCCTCCTCGGCGAGAAGGGGTTCTACGACGAGATCTTCGAGTCGCTGCGGATCCCGTACGAGCCGGTCCGCTGGGCCACCGACGTCGCCACCACCCACGACGACGAGGTCAACAAGACCGCCCGCGTCATGGAGCTGATCCACGCGTACCGCGTGCGCGGCCACCTGATGGCCGACACGGACCCGCTGGAGTACAAGCAGCGCAAGCACCCCGACCTGGACGTCACCACCCACGGCCTCACCCTGTGGGACCTGGAGCGCGAGTTCGCGGTCGGTGGTTTCGGCGGCCAGAAGATGATGAAGCTCCGCGACATCCTCGGCCTGCTGCGCAACACGTACTGCCGCACCGTCGGCGTCGAGTACATGCACATCCAGGACCCGAAGCAGCGCAGGTGGCTGCAGGAGCGCCTGGAGAAGCCGTACTCCAAGCCCGAGCGCGAGGAGCAGCTGCGCATCCTGCGCCGGCTGAACTCGGCCGAGGCCTTCGAGACCTTCCTGCAGACCAAGTACGTCGGGCAGAAGCGCTTCTCGCTGGAGGGCGGCGAGTCGCTCATCCCGCTGCTGGACGCGACCATCGACGCCGCCGCCGAGCACCGCCTCGACGAGGCCGTCATCGGCATGGCCCACCGCGGCCGCCTGAACGTGCTGGCCAACATCGTCGGCAAGCCGTACGGCAAGATCTTCGGCGAGTTCGAGGGCAACCTCGACCCGAAGTCGATGCACGGCTCCGGCGACGTGAAGTACCACCTCGGCTCCGAGGGCACCTTCACCGGCCTCGACGGCGAGACCATCAAGGTCTCGCTCGCCGCGAACCCCTCCCACCTGGAGACGGTCGACCCGGTCGTCGAGGGCATCGCCCGCGCCAAGCAGGACATCCTGGACCAGGGCGGCACCACCTTCCCGGTGCTGCCGATCCAGATCCACGGCGACGCGGCCTTCGCCGGCCAGGGCGTCGTCGCGGAGACCCTGAACATGTCGCAGCTGCGCGGCTACCGCACCGGCGGCACGATCCACCTGGTGGTCAACAACCAGGTCGGCTTCACCGCCGCGCCGGCGTCCTCGCGCTCCTCGATGTACTGCACCGACGTGGCCCGGATGATCGAGGCCCCGATCTTCCACGTCAACGGCGACGACCCGGAGGCCGTGGTCCGCGTCGCGCGGCTCGCCTTCGAGTTCCGCCAGGCGTTCCACAAGGACGTCGTGATCGACCTCATCTGCTACCGCCGCCGCGGTCACAACGAGGCCGACAACCCGTCGTTCACCCAGCCGCTGATGTACGACCTGATCGACAAGAAGCGCTCGGTGCGCAAGCTGTACACCGAGGGCCTGATCGGTCGCGGCGACATCACCATGGAAGAGGCGGAGCAGGCGCTCCAGGACTTCCAGGGCCAGCTGGAGAAGGTCTTCGCCGAGGTCCGCGACGCCGCCCAGACCCCGGCCCCGGCCACCGCCGGCAAGCCGGTCGCCGACTTCCCGGTCAACATCCAGACCGGCATCTCCCAGGAGATGGTCAAGCGGATCGCCGCCTCGCAGGTCAACCTGCCGGACTGGCTGACCGTCCACCCGCGCCTGCTGCCGCAGCTCCAGCGCCGCGCCGCCTCCGTCGAGGACAACACCATCGACTGGGCGACGGGCGAGACCCTCGCCATCGGCTCGCTGCTCATGGAGGGCCACCCGGTCCGCCTGGCCGGCCAGGACAGCCGCCGCGGCACCTTCGGCCAGCGGCACGCCGTCCTGATCGACCGCAACACCGGCGAGGACTACACCCCGCTGCAGTACCTCACCGAGGACCAGGCCCGCTACACCGTCTACGACAGCCTGCTGTCGGAGTACGCGGCGATGGGCTTCGAGTACGGCTACTCGCTGACCCGCCCGAACTCGCTGGTCATGTGGGAGGCGCAGTTCGGCGACTTCGTCAACGGCGCGCAGACCGTGGTGGACGAGTACATCGCCTCCGCCGAGCAGAAGTGGGGCCAGCACTCGGGCGTCACCCTGCTGCTGCCGCACGGCTACGAGGGCCAGGGCCCGGACCACTCGTCCGCCCGCCCGGAGCGCTTCCTGCAGCTGTGCGCGCAGAACAACATGACGGTCGCCATGCCGACCCTGCCGTCGAACTACTTCCACCTGCTGCGCTGGCAGGCGCACAACCCGCACCACAAGCCGCTGGTCGTCTTCACCCCGAAGTCGATGCTGCGTCTCAAGGCCGCGGCGAGTGCGACCGAGGAGTTCCTGTCCGGTTCCTTCCGCCCGGTCATCGGTGACAACACCGTCGACCCGGCGCAGGTGCGCAAGGTCGTCATCACCGCCGGCAAGTTCTACTACGACCTGGCGGCGGCCCGCACCGAGCGCGGCGTCACCGACACCGCGATCGTCCGGGTCGAGCGGCTCTACCCGCTGCCGGTGGCCGAGCTCCAGGAGGAGCTCGCCCGCTACGGCGACGACGTCCAGTTCGTCTGGGCGCAGGAGGAGCCGGACAACCAGGGCGCCTGGCCGTTCATCGCGATGAACCTGGTCGACCACCTCCAGGTCGTCGTCGGCCGCAGCGCCAACGGCTCGCGGCTGCGCCGCGTCGCCCGCACGACGGCCTCGTCCCCGGCGGTCGGCTCGGCCAAGCGGCACGCCGCCGAGCAGCAGGCGCTGATCGAAGAGGTCTACTCGCTCTGAGGCCCTGACGCCCCGAGGCGCTGGAGCACCGACGCCCGCGGCCCCCGTCCTCCCCTGGGAGACGGGGGCCGCGGGCGTCCCCGACTATCCTGACCAGGTCAATCCCCACCGGACCGGAGTGAACCCGTGTACTTCACCGACCGCGGCATCGAGGAGCTGCAGAACCGGCGCGGCGACGAGGAGGTCACCTTCGAGTGGCTGGCCGAGCGACTGCGCGAGTTCGTCGACCTCAACCCGGACTTCGAGATCCCGGTCGAGCGGCTGGCCACCTGGCTGGCCCGGCTCGACGACGAGGACGACGAGTGACCGGTGCGGCGCCGTCGCACTGAACCGCTGACGAGGGGCCCGGTAGGCGATCGCCTACCGGGCCCCTCGCGTACCCGCGCCCGCCCGTAGGGGGCGCCTCGGGGGCGGCTCCGGGACGGCTCAGGGGCGGGATCCCGGGCGGCGCGCTTGACTTGCGCGTCACGCGATATATCGTCTTTAAAAGAGAACGCGATACATCGCGATCGGCAACGGGAGGCGGCAGAGATGAGCCAGTGGACGGTCGAGGGTCCCGAGAGGATCACCATCGACGAGCCGGTCCGGGCGCTGCACGTGCGGATCATCGAGGGCACGGTGAACGTGGTGGCGGCCGAGGGCCCGGCCCGCCTGGAGGTCACCGAGCTCCGGGGCGAGCCGCTGCACGTGACCCTGGTGGACGGCGTCCTGACGGTCACCTACAAGGACATCAACAGCTGGGGCGAGTTCGGCGACCGGCTCAAGTCGGTCGACGCGGTCAAGGGCTTCTTCGGCTCCTTCAAGCGCAAGCGCGTCGCCGGCGTCACCCTGACCGTCCCGGCCGACGCCGAGGTCAAGGTCGGCACCGTCTCGGCCAGCGCCACCGTCTCCGGGATCACCGGGCACGTCTCGGTGCAGAGCGCCAGCGGCGACGCCACCCTGGTCGGCCTGACCGGCCGCACCGAGGCCAACACCGTCACCGGCGACGTCGACGCCCAGTCGGTGGCCGGCCAGCTCAAGGTCAACACCGTCTCCGGCCAGCTCACCGTCGTCGCCGGCACCGCCGACCGGATCCAGGCCAACGCCGTCACCGGCGCCGTCACCCTGGACCTCGACGTCGCCAACCCGGCCGACATCAAGGTCACCACCGTCAGCGGCCCGGTCGTCATCCGGATCCCCTCGCTGGCCGACGCCAAGGTCGAGGCCGGCTCCACCAGCGGCGACATCTCCAGCACCTTCGACGGCCTCAAGCTCAGCGGCAGCTGGGGCGCCAAGCGCCTGTCCGGCCAGCTCGGCGACGGCCGGGGCAGCCTCGCCGTGACCACCGTCTCCGGCGGCGTCACCGTGCTGCGCCGCCCCGACCCCGAGGACGAGGCGCCGGTGGTCGTCAAGGAGCTCCCGGCCGGACTCGGCAAGCCCGACCTCACCAAGGAGGCGTGAGATGACGCCCGTGTTCGGCCACGGCCGGCTCCGGCTCTACCTGCTGAAGCTGCTCGACGAGGCCCCGCGGCACGGCTACGAGGTGATCCGCCTGCTGGAGGAGCGCTTCCAGGGCCTGTACGCGCCCTCCGCCGGGACGGTCTACCCCCGGCTCGCCAAGCTGGAGCAGGAGGGCCTGGTCACCCACAGCACCGAGGGCGGCCGCAAGGTCTACCGGCTGACCGACGCCGGGCGCACCGAACTGGAAGCCCGACAGGGCGAGTTGGACGACCTGGAAGTGGAGATCCACGACTCCGTGGCGCAGTTGGCCGGGGCGATCCGCGAGGACGTCCGGGACAGCGCCAAGGACCTGCGCGAGGAGCTGTGGCAGGCCGCCCGGCAGGCCCCCCGGCCGGACCGCGCCGAGAGCGGGGACCCGTGGTCCGGCCCGTGGGGCGACAACGAGTCCTGGCAGCGTGCCAAGGAGGAGTTCGCCCAGTTCAAGCGGCAGGCCAAGGACCAGGCCAAGCGCGCCCGGGAGCAGGAGAAGGCCGCCAAGGCCAAGGCGAAGGCCGCCGAGGAGGAGGCCCGCCGGCTGCGCGAGCAGGCCAAGGCCTCGCGGACGGCCGCGCAGCAGGAGGCGCTGCGGATCAAGCGCCGGGTCGAGCAGCAGGTGCGCGAGCACGCCGCGAAGGGCGACTGGCCGACCGGCCTGGCCGAGGGCCTGGCCGAGCTGACCAAGGGCCTGTCCGGGCTGGCCGACGCGGCCCGCTGGGGCCAGCCGGCCGACGGGCCGGCCGAGGAGGTCACCGTCACCCGGATCGACCTGGACAAGGACGAGCCGACCACCCCGACCGCCCCGGCCGACCTGCCGCCGTGGGCGCGGACCGACCCGGCCGGCGACCCGGCCCGCGAACTGGAGCGGCTGCTCGACCGCTTCCGCGACCAGGTCCGCGACGCGGCCCGGGACGGCGGCGTGAGCGGCGACAAGCTGGCCGAGGCCCGCTCGGTGCTGGGCTCGGCCGGCGAGCGGCTGAAGCGCCTGCTCGGCTGACCGGCAGACCGGCAGACCGCCGGACCACCACCGGCCCGGCACGCTCCGCGGAGCGTGCCGGGCCGGTCCGCGTCACGGCGTCACGGCGTCACGGCGTCACGGCGTCACGGCGTCAGCACGATCTTGCCGAAGACGTCGCCCTTGGCGAGCCGCGCGAAGCCGTCCCGGGCCTCGGCCAGCGGCAGCACCGAGTCGATCACCGGCCGGACGCCGCTGGTCGCGCACAGCGAGAGCAGCCCGGCCAGTTCCTCCTTGGTGCCCATCGTCGAGCCGACCACCTTGAGCTCCAGGAAGAAGATCCGGTTCAGCTCGGTGGCACTCGGGTTGGGGCCGGAGGTGGCCCCGGAGATGACGACGGTGCCGCCCGGGCGCAGCGCCTTCACCGAGTGCGCCCAGGTCGCGGCGCCGACCGTCTCCATCACCGCGTCCACCCGGGCCGGCAGCCGGGCACCGCTCTCGAAGGCGGCGTCGGCTCCGAGTTCGACCGCCCGGCGGCGCTTGGCCTCGTCCCGGCCGGTGACCCAGACCCGCAGCCCGGCAGCCTTGCCGAGAACGATCAGCGCGGTCGCCACGCCGCCGCCCGCGCCCTGCACCAGGACGGTGTCACCGGGCTTGACCCCGGCGTTGGTGAACAGCATCCGGTAGGCCGTCAGCCAGGCCGTGGGCAGGCAGGCGGCCTCCTCGAAGCTGAGTTCGGCGGGCTTGGGCAGCAGGTTCCAGGTGGGCACGGCCACCTGCTGGGCGAAGGTGCCCTGGTAGCGCTCGGTCAGGATGGACCGGGGTTCGTCCGGGCCGACCCCGTGGCCGCTCTGGCCGATCACCGAGTGGAGGACGACCTCGTTGCCGTGCTCGTCGACACCGGCGGCGTCGCAGCCGAGGATCATCGGCAGCCGTCCGGCGGGCAGGCCGACCCCGCGCAGCGACCACAGGTCGTGGTGGTTGAGGCTGGCGGCCCTGACCGTGACCACGCTCCATCCGGGGCGGGCCTGGGGCTCGGGGAGTTCGCCCAACTCCAGTCCGCTGAGCGGGTCGTCGGCGTCGATACGTGCGGCGTAGGCAGCAAACATGCTGCGGACGATAGCCGCGCCGGCCGGGGCCGGGAACCACGCGCGGGTGTGACGCGTGTCCCGGCCCCGGCCGTGTCGGCGGCGCCGCTCCCGCCGGGTCCCGTCCGGCAGCGGCGACCGGATCGTCAGATCCGGGCCACGCCCTCGGCCCGGGCGGCCTCGGCGACGGCCTTGGTGACCGCCGGGGCGACCCGCTCGTCGAACGGCGAGGGGATGACCTTCTGCGGCGTCAGCTCGTCGGCGACGACACCGGCCAGCGCCTTGGCGGCGGCCAGCTTCATGCCCTCGGTGATCCGGCTGGCCCGCACCTGGAGGGCGCCGGCGAAGATGCCGGGGAAGGCCAGCACGTTGTTGATCTGGTTCGGGAAGTCGCTGCGCCCGGTGGCGACGACCGCCGCGTACTTGTGCGCGACCTCGGGGTGGATCTCCGGGGTGGGGTTGGCCATCGCGAAGATGAACGCGCCCGCGGCCATGGTCGCGACGACCTCCTCCGGCACGGTGCCGCCGGAGACGCCGATGAACACGTCGGCGCCGGCCAGCGCGTCGGCCAGGGTGCCCTTGAGGCCGGTGCGGTTGGTCAGTTCGGCGATCTCGGCCTTGACGTCGGTGAGGTCGCCGCGGCCGTCGTACACCACGCCCCTGCGGTCGCAGACCGCGACGTCGCCGATGCCCGCCGCCACCAGCATCTTGGCGATGGCGATGCCGGCCGCGCCGGCGCCGGAGATGACGGCCCGCAGCGAGCCGATCTCACGGCCGGTCACCTCGGCCGCGTTCCACAGGGCGGCGGTGGTGACGATCGCGGTGCCGTGCTGGTCGTCGTGGAAGACCGGGATGTCCACGGCCTCCTGGAGCCGGCGCTCGATCTCGAAGCAGCGGGGGGCGGAGATGTCCTCCAGGTTGACGCCGCCGAAGGAGGGAGCCAGCCGCACCACGGTCTCGACGATCTCGTCGACCTCGGTGCAGGCGAGCGCGATCGGCACCGCGTCCACGCCGCCGAACTGCTTGAACAGGATGGCCTTGCCCTCCATCACGGGCAGGGAGGCCTCCGGGCCGATGTCGCCGAGGCCCAGCACGGCGGTGCCGTCGGTGACCACGGCGACGGTGTTGGACTTCCAGGTGTAGTCGTTGACCAGCTCCGGCTGCTCGGCGATGGCCGTGCAGACGCGGGCGACACCGGGCGTGTAGGCGAGGGACAGGTCGTCCGCGTCGCGCACCGGGACGGTCGCCCGGATCTCCATCTTGCCGCCGCGGTGAAGCGCGAAAACGGCGTCGACCGGATCGACGGTGTCCTGGGTGCTGCTGATGATCTCCGCTGCCACGATGACCTCTTCGTCATTGATCTGGCGAGGGTGCGCGACCGACGGACAGGACGACCCGTCCGGAAACCGGAAACCGGGTACGCCGAAGCGGACCCGGGGGGCTGGGTCGGGGCGCTGCCGTCGGGCGGCGCCCTCGGATGAGGGTTTTATGGGTCTTGTTGGTCCGCGTAGTGCTTCCGGGCCGAGCGTAGGACGGACCAAGGCATCGCACCTATGCCTTTTCGTCCTCGTCACGTGCAGTTCATCGCCGAGCTGTCGCGTCACTGGGGCCCGGCGTCGGAAGCGCCGGGCTCCGGCGGCGGCAACGGTGATGGCGGCACGCGCACCCGCAGGAGTGAACGCAGACGCGCTGGGGAGTCGGCGTCCCGGATACGGAGCCACGTGATGACTTCCGTTCCCGGACACCCCGAGCCTGTCGGGACTCGGCGGTCTGGTTCGAGCGTTCGGGGGTCACCCGGTACCGAATTCTGACACACCCGCCGCCCGGCCCGGCAGGGCGGGATGGCCGGATCTCGCGTCCGCCGTTTCGCGTACACCCGCGCGTCACCGTGGCGCCCGGACGTCCCCGCGCCGCGGTCGACGGCGGCGTCCGAACCGGGCGGCGGGCCTCCGGGGACCGGGCGGGGGGATCTGCATACTTATGCACGGGGTGACAGGAACACGGAATAAGTCCGAATAGCGGACAGCCCGGGCCCTCGTTATCCGATTTTGATCTGGATGAGGGCCATCTGACCGTCCACAGATGGCAGGATTCCCCCCATCTCGGATCGAGCCGGCCACTGGTCGAGGCGGTTCGCTCGACGTCCACCTCGGCGGAGGGTGGCGGAAGCAGTACCCCGTAGCAACCTGGGCGGCCCCGCCGCGCAGGCATCGCACCACCCGGCCCTGCACGTACGACGACGTACAGCGAAATACACCCGTACAGCGCCGCACGGCCCTGCCAGCCCGGTGTGCCGCCCCCCGCGGCGCGCTCCGCCCGCCCTCTCCCTCAGGAGGAGATCCCCCTCATGACCCCGCGTACCCAGCGCACCCGGCTTCTCGCGGCCGGCGCGGTCGCCGCCTCCGTCACCCTCGTCCTGACCGGCTGCAGCAGCAGCAAGAGCGACGGTGGCAGCGGCGCGCCCAACGCCTCCACGACCGTCAACGCGGTCAAGGCCGACGACAAGCTCGCCGCCCTCGTCCCCGCCGACGTCAAGTCCTCCGGCAAGCTCGTGGTCGGCGCGGACGCCTCGTACGCGCCGGACGAGTTCAAGGACGACAGCGGCAAGGTCATCGGCATGGACGTGGACCTGGCCAACGCCATCGCGGCCAAGCTCGGCCTGAAGGCCGACGTCCAGGACTCCGGCTTCACCGCGATCATCCCCGGCATCCAGTCGAACAAGTTCCAGCTCGGCATGTCGTCCTTCACGGACAACAAGGAGCGCGAGCAGATCGTCGACATGGTGACCTACTTCAACTCCGGCAGCGCCATCGCGGTCAAGAAGGGCAACCCCGACAAGGTCGACCCCGCCGACCTGTGCGGCAAGAAGGTCGCCGTCCAGACCGGCACCACCCAGGCCGACGAGATCAAGGACACCCGCAACCCGGACTGCGCCAAGGCCGGGAAGCCGGGCATCCAGAACGACGGCGACAAGTTCGACCTCCAGACGGACGTCACCAACGCCGTCGTCTCCGGCCGCGACCAGGCGATGATGGCCGACTCCCAGGTCGTCGACTACGCGATCAAGCAGGCCGGCGGCCAGCTGGAGAAGCTCGGCTCCACCTACGGCGTGGCCCCCTACGGCGTCGCCGTCGCCAAGGGCTCCAAGCTCACCCCCGCGATCCAGGGCGCCGTCCAGTCGCTGATCGACGACGGCACCTACAAGCAGATCCTCACCAAGTGGGGCGTCGAGTCCGGCGCCCTCGACAAGTCGACCGTCAACGGCGCCGTGAACTGACCGTCCGCCTGCTCCATCTCTCCCCCGAGGCCACACCGTGAACTCTCTGGACAAGGGGAAGGCGGAGGAGGGACGGCCTGAGACCATCAAGGCCGTCCCGGTCCGCCACCCCGGACGCTGGGTGGGCGCCGTCGTCATCGCCCTGCTCGCGGCGATGCTGCTGAGCGCCCTCTTCACCAACCCCGCTTTCAAGTGGGACATCGTCGGGCAGTACCTGTTCCACGACAGCATCGTGCACGGCATGGTCGTCACGCTGGAACTGACCGTCCTCTCCATGCTGATGGGCGTGATCGGCGGCATCGTCCTCGCCGTGATGCGCCTGTCCCCGAACCCCCTGCTCTCCGGCACCGCCTGGATGTACATCTGGGTCTTCCGCGGCACCCCGGTGCTGGTGCAGCTGGTGTTCTGGAACTTCCTCGGCCTGATCTGGGCCAAGCTGTCGATCGGCGTCCCGTGGGGGCCGGAGTTCTGGTCCGCGGACACCAACGTCCTGATCCCGACCTTCGTCGCCGCCCTGCTGGGCCTCGGCCTCAACGAGGCCGCCTACATGGCGGAGATCGTCCGCGGCGGCATCCAGTCGGTGGACGAGGGCCAGACCGAGGCCGCCCACGCGCTCGGCATGAGCCGGTTCCAGACCATGCGCCGGATCGTCCTGCCCCAGGCCATGCGGGTGATCATCCCGCCGACCGGCAACGAGACCATCTCGATGCTCAAGACCACCTCGCTGGTCAGCGTGATCTCCCTGGAGGAGATCTTCCGGGCCGGTCAGGTCATCTACTCCCGGAACTACCAGAACATCCCGCTGCTGATCGTCGTCAGCCTCTGGTACCTGTTCTTCACCTCGCTGCTGACCATCGGCCAGTACTACATCGAGCGCTACTACGCCCGCGGCTCCAACCGGACCCTCCCGCCCACCCCGTTGCAGCGGCTGCGGGGCCTGTTCGCCGGGAAGCCCGCCCCGAAGACCGGCGCCGACGTCGTCCCGGGGCTTGAGGGAGGTGGTCACGTATGACCGACCTGAGCAGGACCCCGGCCGCCGCCACCGGACAGCCGATGGTGCGCGCCGAGGGCGTCCACAAGTCCTACGGCTCCGTGCACGTGCTCAAGGGCATCGACCTGGAGGTCAAGCAGGGCGAGGTGTTCTGCCTGATCGGCCCCTCCGGCTCCGGCAAGTCGACCTTCCTGCGGTGCATCAACCACCTGGAGAAGATCAACGGCGGACGCCTCTGGGTGGACGGCGAACTGGTCGGCTACCAGCAGAAGGGCGACAAGCTCTACGAGCTCAAGGACTGCGAGGTCGCCGTCAAGCGGCGCGACATCGGCATGGTCTTCCAGCGCTTCAACCTGTTCCCGCACATGACGGCCGTCGAGAACGTCATGGAGGCCCCGGTCCAGGTCAAGGGCGAGAGCAAGGCCGCCGCCCGGGAGCGGGCGATGGTCCTGCTGGAGCGGGTCGGCCTCGCCGACAAGGCGAAGAACTACCCCTCCCAGCTCTCCGGCGGCCAGCAGCAGCGCGTCGCGATCGCCCGGGCGCTGGCCATGAAGCCCAAGCTGATGCTGTTCGACGAGCCCACCTCGGCGCTCGACCCCGAACTGGTCGGCGACGTCCTCGACGTCATGCGAGGCCTCGCCGAGGAGGGCATGACCATGGTGGTCGTCACCCACGAGATGGGCTTCGCCCGCGAGGTCGGCGACGCGCTGGTGTTCATGGACGGCGGCGTGGTGGTCGAGTCCGGCAACCCGCGCGAGGTGCTCACCGACCCCCGGCACGAGCGCACCCGCGCCTTCCTCTCCAAGGTGCTGTAGAACCGTACCGACCGGCGCCCGGCAGGATGCTCCTGTCGGGCGCCGACGCTTTCCCCACCCAGGTAATAGGCTGGACGCAATCAGCCCGTTACCGACCTTCTGGAAGGACCTCCGTGGAGCTCGCCTCGTACGCCGATCTCGCCGTTCGGCTGGTGAACACCGAGGAGCCCGAGCGCGGCACCGACACGCTGACGTCCGTGGACGCGGTGCGCGGCCTGTTCTCCGACTCCTCACGGGCCGCCACCCAGGCCGACGAGTCCGACCTGCCCCGGCTGCGGGCGGTCCGGACCAGGCTGCGCGGGGTCTTCGAGGCCGCCGCCGAGGGCGACGAGATCCGGGGCGTCGACCTGCTGAACAGCCTGCTGATGGAGTACCCGGTCAGCCCGCTGGTCTCCGGGCACGACTACCTCGACGACGCCGGCCGGCCGCGCTGGCACCTGCACCTGGCCGACAACTCGCCGACCGCCACCGCGCACTTCAGCGCGGTCGCCTGCATGGGCCTGGCCGTCCACCTGACCGAGCTGGGCGCCGACCGGCTCGGCATCTGCCAGGCCGCACCCTGCCGCAACGCCTACCTGGACACCTCGACCAACCGCTCCCGCCGCTACTGCTCGGACCGCTGCGCGACCCGCGCCAACGTCGCCGCGTACCGGGCCCGCAAGCGCCAGGAGGCCGAGGCCGCGGCACTCGGCGCCGCCGGCTAGGCCCAATGCCAGTGACTTTGGGCCTAGGTCCGGGCCGGGCTCAGGGGATCAGAGCTGCTCCGCCCAGACGCCCAGGCGGCGGGCCAGGCCCGGCACCCGGGCCAGCCGGGTGCTCAGCAGCAGCCGCTCCAGCCGCCGCCCCGGCGCCAGCCAGGCCGGGCGCGGGCGCAGCCGCAGCAGCACCCGGCCGAGCACCAGCTCGTCCGGGACCGGGCCGTAGCTGCGGCTGTCGCTGTCCACCGGGCGGTTGTCGGACAGCAGCCACCAGCCCCTCGGACGCCGCTCGGCGGCCCGCTTCACCACCAGCAGGTCCTGCTGGAAGGGGTGCCGGAAGAGCACCACCGCGCCGGGCCGGATCGGCGCGCCGTAGCGCACCAGCAGTTGGTCGCCCTCGCGCAGGGTCGGGACCATCGACGGGCCCGCCACGTCGACCAGCCCGAACGGCACCGCGCCGCCGCCCCGGCCCCGCCCCCGGGGTTCCGTGCCCGCCGGTTCCGTGCCCGCCGGTTCCGTGCTCCGCGCCACGACTCCTCCTCCCGGACCGCCCGGTCCCAGTCTGCCGTACGGACCGTCACCCCGTTCGATCCGTTCGGTGTCCGGATTACCCCGGTTCCGGGTCCGCCTTTTGCCCTAGGCCCACCGCCCGATCGCGAAACCCCGGGTGCGGAAGGGTAATCTCGGGCGCGGGAAGACGATCTAAGGAAGGACTCCCATGTTCTCTCGTCTGTTTGCACCGCGCGCCACCGCCCACGCCCACTGTGACCTGCCCTGCGGCGTGTACGACCCGGCGCAGGCCCGGATCGAGGCCGAGTCGGTCAAGGGCACCCAGGAGAAGTACCAGGCCAACGAGGACCCGGCTTTCCGCACCCGCGCCCTGATCATCAAGGAGCAGCGTGCCGAGGCCGTCAAGCACCACATCTCGGTGCTGTGGAGCGACTACTTCAAGGCCCCGCACTTCGAGAAGTACCCGCAGCTGCACCAGCTGATCAACGACACCCTGAAGGCCGCCTCGGCCGCCAAGGCGTCCACCGACCCCGCCACCGGCCAGGCCCTGCTGGACCTGATCGCCGAGGTCGACAAGATCTTCTGGGAGACCAAGCAGGCCTGAGCCTGACGCGTCGCCACCCGACCGCCCCCGTCCGCAAGCCCGGACGGGGGCGGTCGTGCGTCCACGCCCCACCCGGGCCCGGTAAGGGTTGCCTAGCCTGAGTGGCTGTTATGCTGCCAGGGCGTCCGAGGGGGAAGTCCGGTGTGAATCCGGCGCTGACCCGCAACGGTGAGCACGGCCCCTGGGGCCGTGCCAGCCCGATCGCCCCCGGCCGCTGAACTCCCGACAACTCGCCGTGGACTGCGAGGGGATGGCGCCCGGGCCCGCACCCGACCGGTGCCGCCCCCGCGCACCCGCGGCCCGAGGCAAGGCGCACCGTGAGCAGCACCGCAGCCGCGGGCAGTGGCGCAACGAGCCCGCCCGCCCGCCGAATACCCGCCCTCCCGCTCGCCGTCGGCCTGGCCGCCGCCCTGCTGCTCTCGCTGCTCTGCGGCGTGGCGCTGGGCGCCTCCGGGATCGGCCTGCCCCGCGCCCTGCGGCTGCTGGCCGCCGGGCTGACGGGCGGACGGCTGGAGGCGGACGAGGCCGCCGCCTACGCGATCGTCTGGGAGATCCGGCTGCCGCGCACCGTACTGGCCGCCGTGGTCGGCGCCGGGCTGGCCGCCACCGGCGTCGCCGTCCAGGCCCTGGTGCGCAACGCGCTGGCCGACCCGTTCGTGCTCGGCATCTCCTCCGGCGCGGCCGTCGGCGCCAACGCCGTGCTGCTGCTCGGCGCCTTCGCCTCGCTCGGGGTGTGGGCGATCTCGGCCTCCGCGTTCGGCTCGGCGCTGGTCGCCATGGTGCTGGTCTACCTCGCGGCGCGGACGGCCTACGGGCTCACCCCGCTGCGGCTGGTGCTCACCGGCACCGCGCTCTCCTACGGCTTCTCCGCCGTCACCGCGCTGATGGTCTTCGCGGCCGCCCGCGGCGAGGCCGCCCGGGACGCCATGATGTGGCTGCTCGGCAGCCTCGGCGGCGCCACCTGGGGCTCGGTGCCGATCGCCGCCGCCACCGTGCTGGCCGGCGTGGCGTATCTGGCCTGCTCCGCCGGCCGGCTGGACGCGCTCGCCATGGGCGACGAGACGGCCGCCTCGCTGGGCGTGGACCCGGACCGGCTGCGCCGCGAGCTGTTCGTGGTGACCGCCGCCGTCACCGGCACGGTGGTGGCCGTCAGCGGGGCGATCGGCTTCGTCGGGCTGATGGTGCCGCACCTGGCCCGGATGCTGGTCGGCGCCGGGCACCGCCGGGTGCTGCTGGTCGCGCCGCTCGCCGGGGCGCTGCTGCTGGTCTGGGTGGACATCGTCTCGCGCACCCTGCTGGCGCCCGCCGAACTGCCGGTCGGGGTGGTCACCGCAGTGCTCGGGGTGCCCTGTTTCCTGCTGCTGATGCGCCGTCGCGGCTATTCCTTCGGAGGCCGCTGATGGATCTCGCCCTGGACTCCGTCTCGGTCGAGCTGGCCGGCGCCCGGCTGGTCCACGACGTCGCCCTGGACGCCGCCGCCGGGCAGGTGGTCGGGCTGGTCGGGCCCAACGGCAGCGGCAAGTCGACGCTGCTGCGCTGCGTCTACCGGGCGCTGCGGCCGGCCGCCGGGGCCGTCCGGCTGGACGGCGCGGACCTGCACGCGCTGACCGCGCGCGAGGCCGCCAGGCGGGTGGCCGCACTCCCCCAGGAGCACTCCGCCGAGTTCGACTTCACGGTGGCCGAGGTGGTCGCCATGGGCCGGCTGCCGCACCGGCGCGGCCTGGGCGGCCCGGGCGCGGACGACCACGCGCGCTGCACCGAGGCGCTGCGCAAGGTCGGCGCCGAGCAGTTGGCCGGGCGGGGCTTCCTGAGCCTGTCCGGCGGCGAGAAGCAGCGGGTGCTGATCGCCCGCGCGCTGGTCCAGGAGCCCCGGCTGCTGGTGCTGGACGAGCCCACCAACCACCTGGACATCGGCCACCAGCTGGACGTGCTGGCGCTGGTCCGGGAGGCCGGCCCGACGGTGCTCACCGCGCTGCACGACCTCAACCTGGCGGCCGGCCACTGCGACCTGCTGTACGTGCTGCGGGCCGGCCGGATCGTCGCCTCGGGGCCGCCCGCCGAGGTGCTCCGACCCGCCCTGCTGGCCGAGGTGTTCGGCGTCCGGGCCACCCCCGTCCGGCACCCGGCGACCGGCGCCGTCCAACTGCTCTTCGACCGGATCTGACCCACCCCCCGAAGGAACCCCCGTGCGCACCAAGGCCGTTGCCATCACCGCCCTGCTCACCCTCGGGCTCACCGCCTGCGGCGCCGAGATCGCCCCGAGCGGCGACGCCACCGCCGCCTCCGCCCACTACCCGGTGACCGTGGAGAACTGCGGCACCAAACTCACCTTCCCGCAGAAGCCCGCCCGGACGGTGACCAACGACGTCGGCATCACCGAGCTGATGCTCGCCCTCGGCCTGGCCGACCGGATGGCCGGCTACGTGATGCCCGACGACAAGGGCCGGGTCGACCAGGTCGCCTGGAAGGACGGCTACCAGCAGACCGCGTGGCTCTCCAAGAAGGAGATCACCAAGGAGACCGTGCTGGGCGCCAAGGCCGACCTGGTCTTCGCCGGCTGGCACTACGGCTTCGACGAGGGCCGCGGCTTCACCCCGCAGGCGCTCAAGGACCTCGGCATCCCCTCGTACGTGCTCAGCGAGTCCTGCCGCAGCGGCAAGGGCACCGAGCGCGGCGTGATGTCCCCGCTGGACGCGCTCTACACCGACCTGGCCAACCTCGGCGAGATCTTCGACGTCCGCGACCGGGCGGACAAGCTGGTCGCCGGGTTCAAGGCGCAGGTCGCCGCCGCCCCGCAGCCCGAGCGCCGGCCGTCCGTGTTCCTGTACGACAGCGGGCAGGACAAGCCTTACACCGCCGGGAAGTTCGCCGCGGCCGACGAGATCATCGCCAAGGCCGGCGGGACCAACGTGATGGGCGACCTCGCGGACACCTGGGTCACCGTCGGCTGGGAGAGCGTGGTGCAGCGCGACCCCGAGGTGATCCTGATCAACAACTACGGCGAGACCGGCGCCGACGCCAAGCGCGCCTTCCTGAAGTCCTTCCCGCCCCTGGCCGGCGTCTCGGCGGTCAGGAACGACCGGATCTTCGTCCTGGACTACGTCGACCTGGTGGAGAGCCCGCGCAACCCGGCCGCGATCACCGCGCTGGCCGACTACCTGCGCACCGTCCCCGCCCGCTGACCCGCCCGACCGCCGACCCGCCCGGTCCCGGCCCGGCCCCGCTCGGGCCTGGGCCGGGACCGGGGGCGCGCAGTAGGCTCGCGGCATGATCCGCACCGCCGTCGTGACCGACGTTCCCGTCATCCTCGCCCTGATCCGCGAGCTCGCGGAGTACGAGCAGGCCCCGCAGGAGGCCGTGGCCACCGAGGAGCAGCTGCGCGACGCCCTGTTCGGCGCCGACCCGGCGCTGTTCGGCCTGATCGCCGAGGACGACGCCACCGGCGAGCCGGTCGGCTTCGCGGTCTGGTTCCTCAACTTCTCGACCTGGCGCGGCACCCACGGGATCTACCTGGAGGACCTGTACGTCCGCCCGCAGTCCCGCGGCGGCGGCCACGGCAAGGCGCTGCTGCTGGAACTGGCGCGGATCGCCGTCGAACGCGGCTACGCGCGGGTGGAGTGGTCGGTTCTCGACTGGAACACGCCCTCGATCGACTTCTACAAGTCCCTCGGCGCGGTGCCGATGGACGGCTGGACCGTCTTCCGGCTCACCGGCGAGGTGCTCGCCGCCGCCGGCGGCGGTCACTGAACGGACCGCCCGAACCCCTGCCACCCTGCGTCGCGATGACTTACCATGAGTGACTCCCGAGCCCCGGCCGGCGTGTGGAAGGCGGTAAGGTCTCAGGCGGATACGCGGCGTCCGGTCGCCCCGCGAAGGGTATGACCGGTACGTACCGCACCACCCCTCTGGACAGTTGGGGCGAAGCAGTTGAGCCAAGCAACAGACAGTGCCGCGGCCACCGGCCCGGAAGCACAGCGCGTCACCCAGGAGGTGAGGGTGTCCCAGATCGACGGCGAGCCCGGAGTGCAGGACTTCGTGGAGGTCCGGCTGCCCGCGGCGGGTGCCTACCTCTCGGTCCTGCGAACAGCGACGGCCGGCCTGGCGGCACGGCTCGACTTCACCCTCGACGAGATCGAGGACCTGCGGATCGCGGTCGACGAGGCCTGCGCCATCCTGCTCCAGCAGGCGGTGCCCGGCTCCGTCCTGACCTGCGAGTTCCGGCTGGTCGGCGACTCGCTGAAGGTGACCGTCGCCGCCCCCACCACCGACGGGAAGGCGCCCGAACGGGACACCTTCGCCTGGACGGTGCTCTCCGCCCTGGCCGGCGAGGTCGACTCCTCGGTCGGCGAGGACAAGACCGTGTCGATCAGCCTGCACAAGAAGCGCGGCGGCCCCGTCGCCCACTAGCCGGGGCGTCGACCAGCACCGCACAAGGGCCGTCCGCCGGGTCCCCGATCAGGGGCCGGGCGGGCGGCGCCCGGTACCGCCCCCCACGCGGTACGACCAACGAGACGATGCCGGGGCCCGAGGGCCCCGGTGCTCCCGGAACGGAACGGGGGAATGGCCGTGAGTGATCTGGACCGTACCGGCCTCGCGACGGCGGGACCTGCCGTACCGACCCAGGCGAGCGTTCCTGGCCTCGCCGCCAACGACGATGCGCACCCGAAGGACGCCCACCGGATGAGCCACCCGACCGAGCCGACGTCTGAACCGTCGCCCGCATCCCCGCCCCCGTCCGATCCGGCGGACGAGGCCGCGGACCTGCGCACCGCGGTGCCCGTCCAGGCGCCGGCCCCGGCCCCGCACCGCTCGGGCGCGCCGGACCGGGAGGCGGCCCGCGCGCTGTTCGTCCGGCTGTCCGCGCTGCCCGACGGCTCCCCGGAGCGCGTCGAGCTGCGCAACCAGCTGGTGCGGATGCACATCCCGCTGGTCGAGCACCTGGCCCGGCGGTTCCGCAACCGGGGCGAACCGCTGGACGACCTGACCCAGGTCGCCACCATCGGCCTGATCAAGTCGGTGGACCGCTTCGACCACGAGCGCGGGGTCGAGTTCTCCACCTACGCCACGCCGACCATCGTCGGCGAGATCAAACGGCACTTCCGCGACAAGGGCTGGGCGGTCCGGGTGCCGCGCCGCCTCCAGGAGCTGCGGCTGTCGCTCACCACGGCGACCAGCGAGCTCTCCCAGCGGCACGGGCGCTCCCCCACGGTGCACGAGCTCGCCGAGCACCTGGGGATCTCCGAGGAGGACGTCCTGGAGGGCCTGGAGTCCGCCAACGCGTACTCCACGCTGTCCCTGGACGTCCCGGACAGCGACGACGAGTCGCCGGCCGTGGCGGACACCCTCGGCGCCACCGACGAGGCGCTGGAGGGCGTCGAGTACCGCGAGTCGCTCAAGCCGCTGCTGGCCCAACTGCCGCCCCGGGAGCAGAAGATCCTGGTGCTGCGGTTCTTCCGGAACATGACCCAGTCGCAGATCGCCGCCGAGGTGGGGATCTCCCAGATGCACGTGTCCCGCCTGCTGGCCCGGACCTTGGCCCAGCTGCGGGAGAAGCTCCTGGTGGAGGAGTAGGACTGACGGCCGCTCAGCCGGCGGCCGACCCCCGGAGGCCCTGTGCGCTCAGCCCTCGTGCGACGCGTACAGGGCCTCCGTCGACTTCGGGCTCAGCAGCGTGCCGATGCCGACCAGCCCGAGCAGGCCGACCAGCACGCCGACGCCGATCATCGCGCCGCCGCTCTGCAGCATGTAGTACCCGATCGGCAGGCAGATCGAGTTGGTGAGCACGGCCGGGCTGCGGCCCCAGCGGCGCTCCTTGAGCAGCGCGCGGGCGGCCAGCACCGGCAGCACGCCGAGCAGCACGATGACCAGGCCGCCGAACTCGTTCAGGGCGAGCTGCTTGGACTGGCCGGACAGCGCGGACACCATGTCCCAGACGCCGACGACGGCCAGCGCGGCGCCCTCCAGGGCGGTGATGGCGGCGCCCACGGTCAGCGGCAGGGGGCGGGCCGGGCCCGCCGTGGGTACAGGTGCGGAGGATTCTGCGGTCACTCCAGCAGGGTAGCCGCCGGTTGGTCCGTACCGACCCGTAGGCTTTCCCCATGCGCGCTCTCCTGGTCGTGAACCACAAGGCCACCACCACCAGTGGCCGCACCAGGGACGTACTGATCCACGCGCTGCGCAGCGACCTCAAGCTGGAGGTGGCCGAGACGCAGTACCGGGGCCACGCCCGCGACCTGGCCCGCGAGGCCTCGGAGGACGGCACGGTCGACCTGGTGGTGGCGCTCGGCGGCGACGGCACCGTGAACGAGGTGGTGAACGGGCTGCTCACGCACGGCCCGGGCGAGAAGGTCCCGCGACTGGCCGTGGTGCCGGGCGGTTCGACCAACGTGTTCGCCCGCGCGCTGGGCCTGCCCAACGACCCGGTGGAGGCCACCGGCGCCCTGCTGTACGCGCTGGAGCACGGGAGCGAGCGGCCGGTCGGCCTGGGCAAGGCGATGACCGACGGACTGCCGGACCGCTGGTTCACCTTCACCGCCGGCCTGGGCTTCGACGCCGGGGTGGTCGGCCGGGTCGAGGAACAGCGCCGGTTGGGGCGCAAGTCCACCCACGCGCTCTACGTGGGGCAGGCACTGCGGCACTACGTCACCCAGCGTGAGCAGCGTCGTTCCGGCCCGGTGGCCCTGGAACTACCGGGCCGCGAGGGCGTGCCGGGCCTGGCCCTGGCCATAGTCAGCAACACCTCGCCGTGGACGTTCCTCGGCAACCGCCCGGTGTACCCCTCACCGCTCGCCTCCTTCGACACCGATCTCGACGTCTTCGGGATCACCCGGATGACGGCGTTCGGCACCGTCCGAACGATCCGTCAGATCCTGCGGTCGTACGCCTCTTCGAGCGAAGGCGCCCCGCCGGCCGGCCCGTCCGGCAAGCACGTCGTCTCCTATCACGACGTCAGACACTTCACCTTGGTTTCAGAGGAACCGGCCCCGTTCCAGGTTGACGGGGACCACCTTGGAGACAGGAGTCGCGTCAGTTTCACAGGCGTACGGCGGGCACTGCGTGTGATTGTGTGACCGGAAGGGGGTTTCACCCTTCTTCTCGAACGCACAAGCCCCCTTCACTCCATAGAAGTACTGGCTGTGAGCTAGGCGACACCGAAGAATCAAAAATTCCTCCCTGAAGGGGGTTGTATCCGGGCCCGAGGTTTGCGAACCTCTACATGGCGATCGGGACGCATCGCAGCGACGGCAACCTCAGAACCTGGCGGGTGTCGACCGCGGGGCGTCCCTCGAATCGCCGAATCCCTCCCTAGCACAGACCACCCGGGCCCCGGCGGGCCTTTGGTCTCTTTTGCTGTTGCGGGATTCGTGAAAGCGTTCACATTCACAAGCCACATTCACAAGCCATCGATTATGCCGACCGGGTGACCCCCGCCGGCAGGAGGAGTTGGACGACCATGGACTGGCGCCACCGCGCTGTCTGCCGCGAAGAGGACCCGGAGCTGTTCTTCCCGATCGGGAACACCGGTCCTGCTCTGCTGCAGATCGAGGAAGCCAAGGCCGTGTGCCGCCGCTGTCCGGTCATGGAGCAGTGCCTGCAGTGGGCTCTTGAGACCGGCCAGGATGCCGGCGTCTGGGGCGGTATGAGCGAGGACGAGCGTCGCGCGATGAAGCGCCGTGCCGCCCGCAACCGCGCCCGCACCGCCTGATCACACGCCGTAACACCAGCAGTAACCGAAACACCGATCAACACATGATCAAAGGCTTCCCTGCACCTCCTGGTGAAGCCTTCCGCACAAAGGGCCTTGCCTGGCGAGGTCCCGCGACACCGGACCGTCCAGCCACTTGATACTGTTCACTTAGAGCAATATCGTGGAGCTGTGGCGCTCACCGTGTGCAACGCACGGGCGAGGTGTCGCACCACCCAGAGCCCCCGTTCCGGCCGACTCCCCCCGACGGCCGGAACGGGTTGAGAGGCCCTGTCGACCCACCCCCCCCCGGTCGACAGGGCCTCGTTTCTGTTTTCGCGCCCCGGTTTGTGTGCGCGCCCCGGCGCGCACACACCCTGGCACGCCCTCACGCGGGCCGGCCCGTGCCGGGCTCGCGAGGTGGGTACCCGGCGCCTTCTCCGAACACGCGCCCCCACCGCGCGCCTCGATGCACCTTTCCGCGGACCGCACCACGGACCGCACACGGACCGGGCGGTCGGCGGATCAGCGGACCGGGATCTCCAGGACCACCTTGGTGCCGCCGTCCGGACCGGCCACCATGTCGAAGGTGCCGCCCAACTCCCCGGTGGCCAGCGTGCGGACGATCTGCAGACCGAGGTTGCCGGCCGTCTGCGGGTCGAACCCCTCGGGCATGCCGCGGCCGTCGTCCTGCACCGTGATCAGCAGGAACTCCTCCGGCCGGGCACCGCCGTTCCAGCTGTCCGACCAGCCCGCCCCGGTCGCCGGGGCCCGCCCGCGCAGCGCGCTGACCTCCAGGTTCCCGGAGGCGGACGGGCCGAAGGCGTGCTCCAGCGCGTTCTGCAGCAGTTCGGTCAGCACCATCGACAGCGGGGTGGCCACCTCGGCGGACAGGATGCCGAAGCTGCCGCTGCGGCGGGTCGCCACCCGGCCGTCCTGGGACAGCTCCATCACCATCGCCAGCACCCGGTCGGCGATCTCGTCGAAGGCCACCTGCTCGTCCAGCGCCTGGGACAGCGTCTCGTGCACGATCGCGATCGAGCCGACCCGGCGCACCGCCTCGTCCAGCGCGGCCCGGCCGGCCTCCGACTCCATCCGGCGGGACTGCAGCCGCAGCAGGGCGGCGACGGTCTGCAGGTTGTTCTTCACCCGGTGGTGGATCTCCCGGATGGTGGCGTCCTTGGTCATCAGCTCGCGGTCGCGGCGGCGCAGTTCGGTGACGTCCCGGCAGAGCACCAGCGAACCGGTCAGCGTGCCCTTGGGCTTGAGCGGGATGGCCCGCAGGGTCACCACCCCGCCCTGCACCTCGACCTCGGTCTGCCGCGGCGCCCAGCCGCTCGCCAGCTTCACCAGCGCCTCGTGCACGGCCGCCCGGGAGGGCGGGACCAGTTCGGCGGTGGCCCGGCCCAGGTGGCTGCCGACCAGGTCGGTGGTGAGGCCGAGGCGGTGGTAGGCGGACAGGGCGTTGGGGCTGGCGTAGGTGACGATGCCGTCCGCGTCGAGCCGGATCAGGCCGTCGCCGACCCGGGGGGCGGCGTCCATGTCGATCTGTTCGACGCCGTGGAAGGGGAAGCTGCCGGCGGCGATCATCTGGGCCAGGTCGGAGGCGCTCTGCAGGTAGGTGAGCTCCAGCCGGCTGGGGGTGCGGACGGTCAGCAGGTTGGTGTTGCGGGCGATCACCCCGAGCACCTTGCCCTCGCGCCGGACCGGGATGGACTCGACCCGGACCGGCACCTCCTCGCGCCACTCCGGGTCGCCCTCGCGCACGATCCGGCCCTCGTCGAAGGCGGCGTCCAGCAGCGGTCGGCGCCCGCGCGGGACGAGGTGGCCGACCATGTCGTCCTGGTACGAGGTGGGGCCGGTGTTGGGCCGCATCTGCGCCACCGAGACGTAGCGGATGCCGTCCCAGGTGGGGATCCACAGGACCAGGTCGGCGAAGGAGAGGTCGGAGAGGAGCTGCCACTCCGAGACCAGCATGTGGAGCCATTCCACATCGGCCCCGGTCAGGGTGGTGTGGCGGCGGACGAGTTCGTTCAGCGAGGGCACATGGCGAGGGTAGCGCCGCCGGTCGGGGCGGGGCGCGGCGGACCGGGGAACGGATCACGCGCCGGGCCTGCGGCGGAGCCCACTGCCCGAAGTTGTCCAGACCAATTTGCGGAGCGGCCTGGACAACCCAGATTGGTCTAGTCCACAATGAAAGGGCACCAAGGAGAGGCCCACCGCGCAACTGCCCTGACCGCGCGAGGCCTTTCCTCGGTCGGACGCCACCGAACGAGGACCCCGCACAGTTCTCGATCGACTCCGGCGACCGACGACAGCTCCGGGCTGCGGTGCCGCATGGGTTGAGGGTCCCGTGTCGGCGCCGTGGCCCGTAGTGCTTTCCGGGTGCGCCGAGCGCTGGGTGCGACGCGTTCCGGGGGCGCGACGCGTTCCGGGCGCTCCCCCGCCGAAGCCGTGTTCCGCCGCTCAACGAGTCGGGCCCCCGTCCACAGGCTGTGGACGGGGGCCCGATCGCGTGGCGCCGCGCCTCAGTGCGTCTCGGTGACCTTGGCCAGGGCGCGCGGGGCGTCCGGGTCCTGGCCGCGGGCGATGGTGACCTCGTAGGCCAGCAGCTGCAGCGGGAGGATCTCCAGAATCGGCTGGACCTCCTCCGGCACGCCGGCCGGCAGCGCGAAGCCGGCCGAGGCGGCGTCCACCTGCGCCTGCTGGCCGACCACGACCAGGTCCGCGCCGCGACCGCGCAGGCGGTCCAGCACCGGCTGCAGGGCCTCGCCGCCCTTGCCGTCCGGGACGATCGCGATGACCGGCGAGACGTTGTCCACCATGGCCAGCGGGCCGTGCAGCAGGTCGGCGCCGGAGAACGGGGAGGCCGGGATGTAGGTGGTCTCCATCAGCTTCAGCGCCGCCTCGCGGGCGGTCGGGTAGCCGTAGCCGCGCGAGGTGATGACCAGGCGCTGGGCGAAGCGGTACCGCTCGGCCAGCGCCCTCACCTCGGCGTGGCGGGCCAGGACGCCGGCGGCCAGGCCGGGCAGGTCCTTGGCCGCCGCGCCGTCGCCGCCGCGCAGGCCCTCGACCAGCAGGTAGAGCGCCAGCAGCTCGGCGGTGTAGGTCTTGGTGGCGGGCAGTGCCTTCTCCGGGCCGGCCAGCACGTCGATGTGGAACTCGGAGACCTCGGCCAGCGGCGAGGACGCGTTGTTGGTGACGGCGAGGGTGATCGCGCCGGCCTCGCGGGCGGCCTTGGTGGAGGCCACCAGGTCGGGCGAGCCGCCGGACTGGCTGACGGTGACGACCAGGACGTCGGTGAGGTCCGGCTTGGCGCCGTACGCGGTGGTGGTGGACATCGAGGTCAGGCCGGCCGGCTTGCCGAGCAGGATCTCGATCAGGTACTTGGCGTACAGCGCCGCGTTGTCGGACGTGCCGCGCGCGGTCAGCAGGACGAAGCGAGGGTTGCGGGCGGCGATCTCGGCCGCGATCTGGCGGATCTTCGGGGCACCCTCGTCGAGGATGCGCTGGAGGACGGCCGGCTGCTCGGCCATCTCCGCCGCCATGATCCGGCCGGGAACGGAAACAGTCTGCGGGTCGGACATCAGGATGTGCCTCCGATGAGATGGTTCGACCCCTCCGGGCAGGTTGCCCGGCGGGGACCTCTACGGCGGCGAGTCCGCACACTCGCTGCGGTGGTTTCCTGCCGCAATCCTACGGGGGCCGCCCCCGGCGGGCACACCCGAAGGCCCGCCCCGGACGGGACGGGACTTCGACGGCGGCGCGGGGTCAGGACGCCTTGTTGATCAGCTGGTCGATCGCGGCGTCGGCCTCCTTGGTGGCCTGGTCCACCGACTTGCCCTTGAGGATGCCGGTCAGCATGTCGGGCAGGATCTTCTGCTTCTCGATCGCGCCCCAGCCGGGGGCCAGCGGGGTGAACCAGGCGTCCGGCACCGCGTTGGCCGCCGCGGCGGTGGTCGGCTTGTTCTTCAGCGGGTTCAGCTGGGTGAGGTTGTTCGGCAGGATGTCCTTGTCGGCCAGCGTCTGCTGGGACTTGGTGCTGGTGAACATCCGCACCCAGTCGCTGGCCAGCTCGACCTGCGCGGACTTGGCGGTGACCGCGAGGTCGGAGCCGCCGATGAAGGTGGGCAGCGGCTTGCCGTCCGGGCCGGGCATGGTGGCCATCTTGACGGTGTCCTTGAGGCTCGGGTCGCCGGTGCCCGGCGCGACGACGCTGGCCGCCTCGTAGCCGTTGCCGTAGAAGGACCCGGCGCGCCCGCGGGCCATCGACTCGAACTGGTTCTGCTCGTTCACCGTCAGGTCGCCCTTGGTGTACTTGCGGACCAGGTCGACGAAGTGGCTGATGCCCTGCTGGGACTTGGCGTCGTGCAGGGTGCCGTGCCAGTTGCCGGAGCTGTCGAACTTGGCGATGCTGCCGCCGTACGCGGCCACGTAACTCATCGCGGCGTACCAGTACGGGCCGGGCAGGTAGAGCGCGGAGTAGCTCTTGTCGGCCTTGTTCTTGTCGGCGACCTTGTCCAGGGCCGCCGTCAGGTCGGCCTCGGTCTTGGGGAACTCGGCGCTGCCGGTGGCCTGCTGGAAGGTCGAGGCGTTGTAGATGGCGACCCGGGCGCCGGCGTAGTAGGGCACGCACCAGAGCTTGTCCTGGTACGTACAGGTGTTGGCGAGCGCCTTGATCCAGCTGTCGGAGTTGTCGAAGGTGGTCCGGTCGACCGGGGCCAGCGCGCCGGAGAGCACGTACTTCATGGTCTCGGTGTTGCCGAGCTCGACCACGTCGGGCGCGGAGCCGTCGGCGATCGCCTTGTCGAGCTTGGTCACCTTGTCGGCCCAACCCTGGTAGGCGAGCTTGAGGGTGACGTTCGGGTACTTCGCCGCGAACTGGTCGTTGACCTGCTGCACCAGGTCGGGCCAGTTCTTCTGGGCGTCGTCCATCAGCCAGACGGTGACGGTGCCGCTCGCGGCCTTCGGGTCGGCGCCGGGGCTCTTGCCGTCCTTCGACGCCGTACCGGCCGATGAACAGGCCGTCAGCCCGATCGCCAGCGCAGTGATTCCGAACGTCGACATGAGCTGACGCTTCTTCACGCCATCCTCCGAGGGTGCTAGAGCCGTGTTGCCCGCCGGCAGCGTGATGGCGCCCGCAACGGAGGGTCCGGGCAGGGGCGAAGAGCTTCGGGGAGGGCCGATACCACATCCGGTGAGGTTGAATTTCGAACCGGATGACTGGACTCTGGCCTAGACCATAGGTGGTGTCAACGGCCAAATGGCCTCGTCGCCACGGCCGTTGCAGAGCTGTTGTACCCCGTGGCGATCAGTCGCCGTACCGTCACCCTAAGTGGGACTTAAGGTGGATTTAAGGCCCACTTGAGGGAGCACGGTCACCTGGTGAATCCGCAGGTCAACGGCGGGGAAACGGAACGGGCCCGCCATGCGACATGCGCATGACGGGCCCGTCGGCCGACGCCTCCCGGACACTCCCGGTGACGCCCCCCTCGGTCTCAGCCGATGGCTCCCGGCTGCCCGGTGAGCACCTCCACGGCCGCCAGCCCGCAGACCCGGGCGGCGCCGTGGGTGGCGATGTAGAGCGCGCCGACCGGCTCGGACTGCGGCAGCCCCATCTCGACCACCGCGGCGTCCGGCCGGGCCGCCACCAGGCGGCCCAGCGCGGCGGACATCCAGGCGTGCCGGTGCGCGTCCCGGACCACCAGCACCAGGCGGCGGCCCTCGGCACCGGCCACCAGCTCGGCGACCAGGGCGTCCAGCAGCTCGGGGGCGGCCTCGGCCGCCGAGACCGCGCGGGTGCGGGTGCCGGGGAAGCGGTCGGCCAGCATGCCGGCCACGCCCCACGGGGTGACGTCGCCGACGGCGATGTTCGGCTCGTCCGAGAACGAGGCCACGAACGGGCGCTCGGACACCGGCTGCAGCTCGTGGCCCGGCTCCCGGACCACCTTCAGCGCCCGGCGGGCGGCCCGCAGGCCGACCGCGAGGTCCGGCTCCGGCCGCTCGCCCTGGGCCGAGATCCGGCCCCAGCTGCCGAGCGAGCGGACCCGGGCGGCGGCGTCCGCCAGCCGCTCCTCGGAGAGCACGCCGGCCCGCACGCCCGCCACGATGGCGTCGCGCAGCATCAGCACGGTCTCCTCGTCGGCCAGCCCGCCGCCGACGCAGATCGCGTCCGCGCCGGCCGCCAGGGCCAGCACGGTGCCGTCGCCCATCCCGAAGGTGTCGGCGATGGCGCCCATCTCGATCGCGTCGCTGACGATCAGGCCCTGGTAGCCGAGGCCGCCGTCGGCCGGGGCCGCGCGCAGCAGGTCGCGCAGCACGAGCGGGCTGAGGGTGGCCGGCAGCTTCGGGTCGAGCGCCGGGATCATGATGTGGGCGGTCATCACGGCCTTGGTGCCGGCCGCGATCGCCGCCTGGAACGGGATCAGGTCGCGCGAGCGCAGCACGTCCAGGTCGACGTCGATGACCGGCAGCCCGTGGTGCGAGTCGACGGCGGTGTCGCCGTGGCCGGGGAAGTGCTTGGAGCAGGCGGCCACGCCGGCCGACTGGAGGCCCTCCACCCAGGCGGCGGTGTGCCGGGCGCACAGCTCCGGGTCGGCGCCGAAGGAGCGGACGCCGATGACCGGGTTGCGCGGGTTGGAGTTGACGTCCGCGGTGGGCGCCCAGTTGTAGTTGACGCCGGCCGCGGCCAGCGCCCGGCCCAGCTCGCGGGCGACGTCCCGGGTCAGCGCCGGGTCGTCGATCGCGCCGAGCGCGAGGTTGCCGGGCCAGGACGAGCCGGAGCCCGCCTCCAACCGGGTGACGTCGCCGCTCTCCTCGTCGATGGCGATCAGGAGGTCGGGGTTCTCCTCGCGCAGCGCCTTGGTGAGCTTGGCGAGCTGGTCGAGGTCGACCACGTTGCGGTCGAACAGCGCGACCGAGCCGAGCCCGGCGGCGAGGTGGCGGCGCAGCCACTGCGGCGGCTCGGTGCCGACGAAGCCGGGCTGCAGGACGGTCAGGGCGTCGCGGTGCAGCTGGTCGCTGACCGGGGCGGTGGGGACGAGGATGCTCACGTTTCTCAGCCCTTCACGGCGCCGTCGGTCAGTCCACCGACCGCCTTGCGCTGCAGGAAGACGAACAGGATCAGCACGGGGATGGCGAACATCGTGGACGCCGCCATGGTGGCGCCCCAGTCGTTGCCGAAGGCGGTCTTGAAGGACGACAGCCACAGCGGGAGGGTCTTGCCCTCCTCCTTGTTGAGGATCAGGACGAGCGGGAACTCGTTCCACGCGGTGATGAAGCCGAACAGCGAGGTCGACATCAGACCGGGGGCCAGCAGCGGGAAGATCACCTTCACGAAGGCCTGGGAGCGGGTGCAGCCGTCCACCATGGCCGACTCCTCCAGCTCCTTCGGCACCGCCGCGATGAAGCTGCGCAGCGTCCAGATGGTGAAGGGCAGCACCATCATCATGTAGAAGAAGGTCAGCGGCACGAGGCTGTTCAGCATCTCGTTGTCGCGCGAGATCATGTAGACCGCGATGGTCATGACCTCCCACGGCGCCATCTGCGCGACCATGACGACCAGCACGAAGGTCTTGCGGCCGCGGAACTTCATCCGGGCGATGGCGAAGGCCGCGAGGGTCGCGATCACCAGCGAGATCAGCACCGCGCCGATGGTGGCGATGAGGCTGTTGGTGACGTACGTCCAGAAGTTGGGCGCGTTGATCGCGGTGGTGAAGTGGTCGAGGGTCCCGTTGAACGGGATGAAGACCGGCGTCTTGCTGATGATGTCGTTGTCCTGCTTGAAGGCAGTCGCGATCATCCAGTAGACGGGGAAGATGAAGAAGACGAAGAGGACGACCGCGATCACGTTCGGCCAGGTACGTCCGATGAGCGAGCGCCTCACAGCTCGTCCTCCTGCTTGATCATGATGCGGAAGTAGTACGCCATCATCGCGCCCAGCATCAGGATGGTGAGCACCGCGATCGCGGAGCCGATGCCGTAGTGCTGCCCGGACGAACCCTCCAGGAAGGCGTGCACGGGCAGGGTGCGGGTCAGGTTCTCGGGGCCGCCGCCGTTGATCGCGTACACCTGGGTGAAGGCCTTGAAGACCCAGATGATCTCCAGGAACGTCGTGGCCAGGAAGAACGGCTTCAGGTTGGGGAAGATCACCGAGCCGAAGATCTTGGACGCGCCGGCGCCGTCCATCCGGGCGGCCTCGTAGAGCTCCTTGGGGATGGTGGTCAGTCCGGCGTACATGTTGAACGCCACGAAGGGGACCGACTGCCAGACGATCAGCAGGATCACCACGAAGAAGGTCGAGTACTGGTCGCTCATCCAGTTGTAGTCGGCCATCGCGTGCCAACCCAGCTTGTCCAGGAACCAGTTGACGACACCCCACTGCTGGTCGAACAGCCAGGTGTAGACGGTGGTCGCGGCGACCACGGGCATCGCCCAGGCCATCAGCAGCCCGACCGAGAGGAGCAGCCGCATCCGCTTGCCGAGGCGGTTGAGCAGCAGGCCGATCAGGGTGCCGCCGACCATGATCAGCACGACGTTGACCAGGGTGAAGACGACGGTGCGCCCGGTGACCGCCCAGAAGTCCGGGTCGGTCAGCTGATCCTTGTAGTTGTCGAAGCCGTTCCACTCGGTCAGGTGCTGGACGAACTGGCGCTTGTTGAGGTTCTGGAACGACAGCAGGACCGTCTTCACCAGCGGCCAGCCGAGCAGGGCGACGGTCGCCACAGTGGCGGGCAGCAGCAGCAGGTACGGTGCCAGGCGTGCGCCGAGGCTCGGCCCGCCCGCGGGTCTGGCGCCCTTGCGGGGGGTGCCGTTGGCGCCACCACCGGCGGCACTCGTCTCAATTCCGGCCACGGCAGCCTTCCCTGAATCCGGGGACTGCGTCTGCACCCGCTCCGAATGCACAGCCATCGTTCTCACTTCCTCACAACCCGAACCACGACGGACAGGCGTGGCGGGCCCCCCCCCCCCCCCGGGGGGGGGGGGGGCGCCCCCGCGGGGGGGGCGGGGGGGGGGGGGGGGGGGGTCAAAAAATCTAGGGGGGTTAGGGGGGGGGGCCCCGCCACCACCCCCCCAGAGGAGGCCCGGCCAA